>JANYCE010000384.1 GCA_025360445.1 Betaproteobacteria bacterium | reverse complement strand
CGATCACGCCGCGCGTGATGACCAAGCGCGGCGTTCAGCTGCGCAATGAGTTTCGCTACCTCGATCCGCAGTATCGCGGTGAAATCCGTTATGAAATTCTGCCGAACGACCGGGTCAAGAATGGCGAGACGCGTAGCGCGTTATCGCTCGTGCACAATCAAACCTTCTCCTATGGGCTGGTCGGCGCGCTGAACATCCAAAAAGCTTCGGACGACAAGTATTTCACCGACTTGTCGACGCAAATCAGCGCTACTTCGCAAGTACTGCTGCCGCGCACCGCGTCACTCGCCAAAGGCGGTACGTTGGGCAGCGACGGGAGCTGGGTTGTTTCGTCGAGCTTGCAGCGCTGGCAAACGCTGCAACCCGATCCATTGAATCCAGTCGGTGCCCCTTACAGCGCGGCGCAGATCAACTTGAACGCGGTCAAGCCGCTGTTTGAAATCGCGGATTCTGCCGTTAACGCCAACGTCGCGCAATTCACGCATCCAACTTTGATCAACGGTACGCGCTCGGTGGTCTATCCGACGCTTAGCGTGCCGTTGCAAAGCTCTTACGCGTATCTCACACCCAAGGCGGGTATGCATATGACCCGCTATAATTTCGACCAGAGCAACACCCCGCTCGCCGATCAAAACCGGTCCGTGCCGATTTTTTCGGCCGAAAGCGGCGTCATTTTCGAGCGCGACATGGCGCTGTCCGGCCAGAAAATGCTGCAAACGCTCGAGCCTAAAATATTTTACGTTTACATTCCGACGCGCAACCAGAACTCGCTGCCCGTGTTCGATTCAGCGTTGCAAAACACCAATTTCGCGACCCTTTACACCGAGAACCAGTTCAGCGGCAACGACCGCATCAACGACGCCAATCAAGTCACCACCGGCGTGACTTCGCGGCTCTTGCAAAGTAACGGCGTCGAGCGCCTGCGCGTCGGTATCGCCCAACGGTTTTATTTCAAAGACCAGGAAGTGACCTTGCCGGGCGTCAAGCCGCGCGGCACCAACAACTCGGACCTGCTGGCGGCCTTGAACGGAACGATCGTGCCGCATTGGACCGCGGATGCGGGCTGGCAGTACACCACCGATCTATCGCAAACGCAGCGGTTAAGTGCCGCCGTGCGCTACGAGCCGCAACCGGGCAAGGTGGTCAATGTCGCTTATCGCTATACGAATGGCGCATTAATATCGACGACCGGCACGACAGTGGTCGCCAGCGCAACCAATCCAATGAATACCTTGCGCCAAGCCGATATTTCAACGCAGTGGCCGCTGACCCGCCACCTGAGTGGCATCGCACGCATGAATTATTCGATCGCCGACAGCCGGCTTCTTGAAGGATTGGCAGGCCTGGAATATGACGGCGGATGCTGGGCCTTTCGCGCCGTCGTCCACAGCTTCGCCACCACATCGACGACGTCGGTACACTCGTTTTTTATGCAGCTTGAATTGAACGGCGTTTCGAAACTCGGCTCCAATCCACTTGAACTGTTGCGGCGGAATATCGCAGGCTATTACCGCGGGACGGCACAAGCGGTGCAACCCGTTGACAATAGCTTTCCGCTGCGCTAGGAGCCCGGGGCAGATTATGAGTTACTTTCATTTTTGGCGAATGACGCTGCTGCTCGCCGCGCTTGCATTGGCGGGCGGGCCGGCCCTCGCCGCACAACCGCCGGGCGGGCGCGTCATTCTGCTCGACCGCATCGTTGCGGTGGTGAACGAAGATGTGATTACGCGACGCGATCTCGATGACCGCATGAAAGTGGTGACGGGGCAGTTGCGCGAACAGGGCACGCCCGCACCGCCTGCCGATGTCCTTGAAAAGCAAGTGCTGGATCGCATGATCTACACCAAGGTTCAATTGCAATTTGCGAAAGAAACGGGCTTGCGTGTCGACGATGCGCAACTCGATGCCGCTATAACGCGCATTGCCGAGAACAATAAAATTACGACTGCGAAGATGCGTGAAACGCTTGAACGCGATGGGGTCAGCTTCATTAAATTCCGCGAAGATATCCGCGACGAAATTGTCATGTCGCGGCTGCGGGAGCGTGAAGTTGACAATAAGATTACGGTCGCCGACAGCGAAGTCGACGCCCTGCTCAATTCGCTGCAATCACAGGATGGCAAAACAGAGGAGTTTGATTTGTCGCATATTCTGGTGCGGGTGCCGGAGCAGGCGAGCCCGGAACAACTGCGCGACCGGCGTTCGCGCGCCGAGAAAGCGCTCGAGCAGATCAAGAGTGGCGCCGACTTCAGACAAGTGGCGGCGAGCTTTTCAGAGGCGCCCGACGCCGTGCAAGGCGGCGCGATGGGGTGGCGGGAATCGACGCGGTTGCCCACTATCTTCGCTGAGACTGTTAAAACCATGAAGCCGGGAGAAGTGAGCGCTATCGTGCGCAGCCCGAATGGCCTGCACATCGTGCGTGTCAATGGCCGCCGGGGCCACGATGCACCAGTCATCGTTTCGCAAACACACCCTCGTCACATCCTGATCAAAACCAGTGAAGTCGTATCGGAAAACGAAGCGCGTGAGCGGCTGGTGAAGTTGAAAGAGCGGCTCGACAATAACGCGGACTTCGCCGAAATTGCGCGGCTTCAATCGGAGGACGGCAGCGCCTCGCGCGGCGGCGATCTCGGCTGGCTGTCGCCCGGCGACACGGTGCCCGAATTCGAAAAAGCGATGGATAGTCTGAAGATTAAGGAAATCAGCGGGCCCGTCCGCTCGCCCTTCGGCTTCCACTTGATCCAGGTTCTCGAGCGCCGCAACGAAGATATGTCCAAACAGCAACAGCGCTTGCAAGCGCGGTTGTCGTTGCGCGAGCAAAAAGCCGACGAAGCGTATCAGGAGTGGTTGCGACAACTTCGAGACAAGGCCTTCGTCGAACTCCGCCTTGAAGAAAGATAGCGGGCGCTCTCGAGCACGTAAAACGTGCTGCAATTGCGCCTGTTATGCGCATCGAGAAACGCCATAAATCCGGGAATGCCCATTAGTTATCGCGCAAACGAACTGTCATCCATCATCGCCATTACGGCGGGTGAGCCCGCCGGCATCGGGCCGGACTTATGTGTGAAGCTCGCGCAGGAGCCGCAGGTCGAAAAACTGGTGGTGATTGCAAATGCCGCTTTGCTCGCGCAACGCGCGCGGCAGTTAGGCGCCCCGTGGCTTGCACGGACTTTCGGCCACAACCATGCACGCGCTTTCACACCGGGGGCGATGGAAGTCATTGACGTGCCATTGGCGGCTACGGTGACGGCGGGGCGGCTTGACGCCGCTAACTCAGCTTACGTATTGCAAACGCTTGAAATCGCAGCAGACGGCTGCATGAGCGGCCGCTTTAGCGCGATGGTCACAGCACCCGTGCACAAAGGCGTGATAAACGATGCCGGCATAGCGTTTACGGGACACACCGAATTTCTCGAGGCGCGAACCCGGGCATTGCACGTTGTAATGCTGCTGGTGGGCGGCGGGTTGCGGGTTGCGCTGGCGACGACGCACGTCGCAGTCAAGGATATTGCCGCGCAGATCACAAGCGAAAGTCTTGAAGCCACGTTGCGCGTACTGCATCAAGACCTTGCCAGCCGGTTCGGTATAGCGTCGCCGCGCATAGCAGTCGCGGGTTTAAATCCTCATGCGGGGGAATCCGGCCATCTCGGCCGCGAGGAAATCGACATTATCATTCCGCTAATTGAGCGCTTGCGCGGCGAAGGTTTGCAATTGACCGGGCCGCTGCCGGCCGATACGTTGTTCAACCCCGACCGCCTGCGCAATTTTGATTGCGTGCTGGCGATGTATCACGACCAGGGCCTGCCTGTATTGAAATACGCGAGCTTTGGCAGCGGCGTCAATGTAACGCTGGGCCTGCCGATTATCCGGACGTCCGTCGATCACGGCACAGCGCTCGACCTGGCCGGCACCGGCAACGCTGACGCCGGCAGCTTACGCATGGCGATTGCGCTGGCAGCGGCGCTCGCGCGCGGCAAAGCCTAAAAGCGGCGACCAACGGTTCGTGAAGCATCAGCCGCGCAAAAGATTCGGGCAAAACTTTTTAACCGATCAATCCGCCATTGCGTCGATTGTTGCGGCTATTAACCCGCTACCCGGTGACCGCCTCGTTGAAATCGGTCCGGGATTGGGCGCTCTGACCCGGCCGTTGCTCGCCGCTGCCGGCAAGCTTCACGCGATCGAAATCGACCGCGATCTGGCATACGCACTGCAACAAGAATTCGGCGCGCGAATCGACCTGCATACGACCGACGTGCTTGAGTTCGATTTCGGCGCATTGGGCGATCGTCTGCGTGTCATTGGCAATCTGCCGTATAACATTTCGACGCCGTTACTTTTTTACCTCGCCGATCGCACCGGGTTAATTTACGATATTCACGTCATGCTGCAGAAAGAAGTTGTCGAGCGCATGGTCGCTGCGCCCGGCGACAGCAATTACGGTCGGCTGTCCGTGATGCTCCAATATCGTTTTGAGATGGATAAGCTGCTCGACGTTCCGGCCGCCGCTTTCGACCCGGTACCGAAAGTCGATTCGGCAGTCATACGTCTGATTCCATTGCGGCCGCAACGCTGGAAAGCGCGCGACGACATGCAGTTAGGGCGGGTGGTGGCCGCCGCTTTCTCGCAGCGCCGCAAGACACTGCGCAATTCACTGCGCAAATTAATTTCGGAGCCGGTGTTCGATTCGCTCGCGATCAGTCCGACGGCTCGCGCGCAGGAACTGTCGGTCGCGCAATTCGTGGCACTTGCCGATTATCTGGCGAACGGCCTTACTCCTGCAGGCGTCCCCGTTTAAAGCGATCTGACCGCCACGCCGCAGCGCACGCCCGCCTGAGCCGTAAAGATATGCCGGTCTATGCCGGTTTGCGTTGCACGAATTCTATTTTGTAGCCGTCGGGGTCTTCGACGAAAGCAATCACCGTGGTGCCATGTTTCATCGGCCCGGCTTCACGCGCGACCTTGCCGCCGCGCTTTTTGACCTCTTCGCACGCGACGTACGCGTCATCGACTTCGATAGCAAGATGACCGAACGCGGTGCCATGGTCGTATGTTTTGGTGTCCCAGTTGTGCGTGAGTTCGATAACCGATTCGTGCGCTTCATCGCCATACCCGACAAACACATTGGTGAAACGGCCGTCCGGATAATCCGAGCGCCGCAACAACCGCATGCCCAACACTTCAGTATAAAAAGCGACCGCGCGGTCAAGATCACCGACGCGCAGCATCGTGTGCAAAACCCTCACACCTGCACCATTTCAAAATCTTCTTTGCGCGCGCCGCATTCGGGGCACGTCCAGTTCATCGGCACTTCTTCCCAGCGCGTACCGGCCGCAATTCCTTCGTCGGGCAATCCCGCTGCCTCGTCGTAGATGAAGCCGCAGATGAGGCACATGTAAGTTTTAAAAACATTCACGTCCGTGGTGGTCATAGTCACTTACTAATAAGGTTAAAATGTTATTTTAGCGACATGCCCAGCGTTTGAACAATCCGCGTTTGAACACAATATTCCGGCTCTAGGATGGACTCTCCCGCACCTACCGCGTTACCGCCGATCGTGCTTGCATTTGCCGCGACCGATCCGAGCGGCGGCGCCGGTTTGCAAGCCGATGTCATGACCCTGGCAAGCATGGGCTGTCACCCGCTGTCGGTCGTTACCGCAGTAACGATTCAAGACACCATGGGCGTCGAAGAGGTGATGCCGATCGACGCTGAGTGGGTGGCGGATCAGGCGCGCTGCGTGCTGGAAGACATGCCGGTCGCCGCGTTCAAAATCGGTCTGCTCGGCAGCACCGAAAACATTTCGGCGATCGCTGAAATCGTATCGGATTATCCGGAAATCCCGCTGGTGCTGGACCCCGTGCTCGCTTCGGGCCGCGGCGATGAACTCGTAACCGATGAAATGATTTCAGCGTTGCGGGAATTGTTGATTCCGCAGACCACGATCATCACGCCTAACAGCATCGAAGCGCGCCGCCTGGTGCAGGAAGACGGGGAAGACGACGTCGATCTTGCCGAATGCGCGCGACGCTTGCTGGCGATGGGCTGCGAATATGTGTTGATCACCGGCACTCATGAAAACACGAGCCAGGTCGTCAATACATTGTACGGACAGGACGGCGTCGTGCGATCCGATAGCTGGGAACGGCTGGCCGGCAGTTACCATGGTTCGGGCTGCACGCTCGCGTCAGCCATCGCCGCGACGATCGCGAACGGCTTAAGCATGAGCGACGCAGTGAAAGACGCGCAGGAATACACATGGCAAACCCTCAGGTCCGCATTCAGGCCCGGGATGGGCCAGCACATTCCTGATCGTTTATTCTGGGCACGCGAGGATGAACCGGGCGAGGCAGCCGATTAAAGGCCTGTACGCGGTGACGCCGGATCTTGCCGACACCACCGCGCTCGTCGCCAAGGTTGAAGCGGTTTTGAACGCCGGCGTACGTTGGCTGCAATACCGCAATAAAACCGCGGCTGCGTCGACCGCCCGCGCTCAGGCAACGGCGCTGTCCGTTTTATGCCGCCGCTACGGCGCAAACCTGATCATCAACGACGACATAGCGCTTGCGTTAGCAGTCGACGCTCAGGGCGTGCACATCGGTGCCGACGACGCCGCGCTGGCGATGGCTCGCGAGCAACTCGGCCGCCACAAGATTATCGGCGTCTCGTGTTACGACGACTTACAGCGAGCTCAAAGTGCCGCCGGGCAAGGCGCCGACTACATTGCCTTTGGCAGTTTTTATGCGTCCTCGATTAAGCCCGGCGCAGTGCGCGCGCCGCTGTCAATTTTGTCCGCCGCGCGCGGCCTCGGCGTGCCAGTGGTTGCGATCGGTGGTGTCACGCTCGCTAATGCAAGTGAGCTTATAGCCGCCGGCGCTGATGCGGTCGCAGTGATTTCGGCGCTGTTTTCTGTATCGGATGGAGCGGCGGCGCGCGGTTTTTGCCGATTATTCGAGGCGCAGCACGCATGACTTCACGCAGCGAAGAATTATTTACCGCAGCGCAGCGCGTCATCCCGGGCGGAGTAAATTCGCCGGTTCGCGCGTTTCGCTCAGTCGGCGGCACGCCGCGTTTTTTTGCGCGCGGCAACGGCGCACGCATTTGGGATGTCGACGGCAAAGCGTATATCGACTATGTTGGTTCGTGGGGTCCATTGATCGTCGGCCACGCGCATCCTGCCGTCATCGCAGCGGTGCAACAAGCTGTCGTCCATGGCTTGAGTTTTGGGGCGCCGACCGAAGGTGAAGTTGAGCTGGCGGAACTGTTGTGCCGTCGTGTGCCGGGCCTCGACCAAGTACGTCTCGTGAGTTCCGGCACTGAAGCTACGATGAGCGCGATCCGGCTTGCCCGCGGTTACACGAGGCGCACCCGCATCATTAAATTTGAAGGCTGCTATCACGGCCACGTCGATGCATTGCTCGTTAAGGCCGGATCAGGCGCGCTAACCCTCGGCAATCCAAGTTCGGCCGGCGTGCCGGCGGAAACCGCCGCCAATACACTTGTGCTTGAGTACAACAATCTCGCCATGCTCGAGGCCGCTTTTGCACACGACGGTGATAAGGTCGCATGCGTGATTGTCGAACCAGTCGCGGGCAATATGAATCTCGTTATGCCGGCGCCCGAATTTCTCCAAGAACTACGCGCACTATGCACTCGGCATGGCGCGTTGTTGATATTCGACGAGGTGATGACCGGGTTTAGAGTGGGTCCGGCCGGTGCGCAGGGCCTCTTCGGCATTACGGCGGACTTGATCACGCTCGGCAAAATCGTCGGCGGCGGCATGCCGCTTGGTGCATTCGGCGGCCGGCGCGAGGTGATGGCCAGTATTGCGCCATTGGGCCCGGTGTATCAGGCCGGCACGCTATCGGGAAATCCGATCGCGGTGGCCGCGGGATTGGCGACGCTCAAACTAATCGAGGCACCGGGATTTTTTTCAAAACTGGGCGAAACCACGCGCGCATTGGCTGATGGCTTAAGCGCCGCCGCAAGGACGAATGGCGTCACGTTTTGCGTGCAAGCGATCGGCGGCATGTTTGGCATGTATTTTCGCGATAAGCCACCCGCTAGTTATGCGCAGGTGATGGAGTGCGATGTGGGCGCGTTCAACCGCTTCTTCCATGGGATGCTCGAGTCAGGGATTTATCTGGCGCCATCGGCGTTCGAAGCCGGCTTCGTATCCGCTGCGCATGGGAAAGATGAGATCGAAAAAACAGTCGCGGCGGCAAATCGTTTTTTCGCGACAACTACCTGATTGCGGAACCGGCGTAAAAAAGCGCGGTGAGCACCGCGCGAGTTTTCGTCGATCTTTGTGCTGCTTCGAAGCCTTAACTGCTAACGCAGCCCCGCGATATATTCGGACACCGCCTTAATCTCGCCGTCGGATAATTTGCCGGCAATCGCGCGCATCATGCTATTCGTATCATTCGCGCGATCACCGGCGCGAAAACTTTGCAACTGCGCGGCTGAGTATTCGGCAAATTGGCCCGCTACGCGCGGGAATTGCGCCGGTACCCCGGCCCCTGCCGGACCGTGGCATGAAGCGCACGCAGCTACGCCCTTCGCCATAATCCCGCCGCGATAAATTTGCTGGCCCAATTTGACCAGCGCAGGATCTTTCGCGGCGCGAGCTTTCGGCTTCTGGCTTTCGAAATAGGCGCCGATATTTTGCATGTCCTGCGGAGACAATGACGCAGCCATGCTATACATCACCGGGTTTTTCCGCGTTTTGTTCGCTTTGAAGTCAGCCAGTTGCTTGGCCACATAATCAGCGTGCTGGCCGGCGAGCGTCGGGTTCACCGGCATCACGCTATTGCCGTCTGCTGCATGGCAGGCTGCGCACACCTTGGTGACGATCTGTTGAGCCTGCGCCGGATCGGCCTTGACCGGTTGTGCAGCGTAACCGACCGGCATATAAACAGCGCACATCGAGCAGAGCAGCGCCGTGACAAATTTCATGGGGTCTCCTAGCAACATTACGATCGCAAGGATCGAAAACGCCGTATTCTATCGAAATACCCCATTACCGGCTAGGCTGCACCCACGATGTCCACATTACGCAACATTGAATTTGTCACCACGGTGGCGCACTCCAGCACGCTGCCACCAGAGCACGGCGCAGAAGTCGCGTTTGCTGGTCGTTCGAATGCGGGAAAATCGAGCGCGATAAATGCGCTCGCTCAACGCAACCGAATGGCATACGTGAGTAAAACGCCGGGCCGCACACAACACATAAATTTTTTTAGCGTCGGACCCGATCAGTACCTAGTTGACCTGCCCGGTTATGGATACGCTGCCGTGCCGGCGGCGGCGCGCGCGCATTGGCACGAGTTGGTCGGTGGCTATTTGCGAACTCGCATTAGTTTGCGCGGCGTGATCCTGATCATGGACGTCCGCCGCCCGCTGACCGAACTTGACGAACAACTTATAGGCTGGTTGAAACCGAGCGCGGTGCCGGTGCACATTTTGTTAAGCAAAGCAGACAAGCTCGGGCAACAAAAAGCCAACGCTACTTTGCGCGACGTCAACGCGGCGTTGGCGCGCAACCACGCAAATTGCACGGCGCAACTCTTTTCGAGTACGCGGAAAGTCGGCATCGCCGACGCGGCCAAACAAATCCAACGCTGGTTGGGCGTTGGATGGAATAAAAAACCCCCGGTTAAAGGGGAGTAAAACCGGGGGTAAGCCTTAATTGAAATTAAGGCGCCCGCTCAGGGAGGAGAAGCGGGAGACGATTTACGCCGTCTGCAATGTAGGACTACTATAATTCGGCCGAGTTCCCGCCAATTTCGAGCAAAATTACCACTCTGTTTTCAACCACTTGGGCGATTCATGAAAATCTTGGGCAGGTTTCCTCAGCGCCGGATGAGACGCAACCGTCGCGACGAGTTCTCCCGGCGGCTGATGCGGGAGAGCCGCTTGTCAACCGATGATCTGATATATCCGGTCTTTGTCATCGACGGAAACCGGCGTACCGAGCCCATTGCTTCGATGCCCGGCATCCAGCGCTATACGATCGACAAACTGTTGCCGCACGCTGAACAATGTGTCGCGCTCGGTATTCCCGCCCTGGCGCTTTTTCCCGCGATCGAGCGGAGCCTGAAAACGGCCGATGGCCGGGAGGCAACGAATCCGAAAGGTCTCGTCCCGCGCGCAGTGGCTGCGTTAAAAAAACGGTTTCCGGAATTAGGCTTGATCACGGACGTCGCGCTCGACCCTTATACGACGCACGGTCATGATGGCGTGATCGACAAGTCCGGCTACGTGCTCAATGACAAGTCGATTGAGGTGCTGCAGCGTCAGGCGTTGGTTACTGCGGCAGCGGGAGTCGACATCGTTGCCCCCTCCGACATGATGGATGGACGCATAGGCGCTATCCGCGCCGCGCTCGACAAGCAAGGTCACGTTCACACCCGCATCCTCGCCTACGCGGCGAAATATGCGTCCGGGTTTTACGGGCCGTTCCGAGACGCCGTGGGTTCTGCCAAACAAATTGGCGGCAGCAACAAGTTTAATTATCAGATGGATCCTGCCAATAGCGATGAAGCGTTATGGGAGGTGGGCCTGGATCTTGCGGAGGGTGCGGACATGGTCATGATAAAACCTGGCATGCCCTACCTCGATATTATTCGGCGCGTAAAAGACGAATTTAAAGCGCCGACCTGTGTCTATCAAGTCAGCGGTGAGTACTCGATGTTAATGGCGGCCGTGCAGAACGGCTGGCTCGAAGAACAAAAATGCGTGCTCGAAGCGCTGACCGCATTCAAACGTGCCGGTGCGGATGCAATCCTGACTTACTTTGCAATCTCTGCTGCCACCTGGCTAAAGAAAGGCAGTTGAAACGCTGCAGTTAGCCCTCGTCAAGCAAAGCGGCTACAGCCTCAGCTTTGGCGCGGTTGATCGGCTTACTTGAAGGTGCGGTCCTAAGCGACGCACGTAGCTCACGCGGCGACAGTAACGTCAGGTGCACATCCAAACCTGCGCGCACAAAAATCAGGACCGGCGCTACGATAGGCATGTCTCCCGCAAAGAGCCGTGTTTCGGCAGTGCGAAAAGGCACGCCTTTGCCAAGCAAATAATGCTCGACAGTCTTTAGATTTTCGCAAAAGAGCTGCAACTGAATATTCGCGTAAATACCTGCGCTGCCGCTTAACACCGAACCCGTCAAGTAAGGGTTGAACGCGCTCAATTCGCGCATGATGCAGAGCGCGAGTTCGCGTAATTCGTGCAAATGCGTCGAGTGATCCTGCTGGAACAAACTGCGATAGGCCACGAGTTCGATATCGATCTGTTCGTTTGTGGGCATTAGCCGCGCATCAGGCGCGCCGACCTGGCGGGCTGCCTTGCGTTTAGCCTGCGCGTAATCCTCGATGCCATCTTCAACCATCAGGCGCGCCGCGACACTCGCGATGCTCTGTCGCAGCGGATTGCGGCCTGAGTTTCGTGGCATGACGCTTCAGAATAACTGGCTTTTGACGTCTTCCTGCGGCTTCGCCGCACCGGGCGACGCCGCCGGTGGTGGCGCTTCACGATCACTTTCGCCGGGCAAAAATTCCTGATAAAAATATTCTGTTATGCGCCCGTCGGCAGCGCGCAAGCCCGACTCGGGATTAATGCGTGCCTGCACCACCCCTTCAGGCGCGATCCGCGGTTGCTCTTCTACACCTTTAAGTGCTTTGCCCATGTAAGCAATCCACATTGGCAGTGCAGCCTGTCCGCCGGTTTCGTTGTGGCCCAGCGTGTGCGGATTGTCGAATCCAATCCAGGCTACCGCGACGAGCCCGCTGCCGAAGCCGCAAAACCACGCGTCGACAAAATCATTGGTAGTGCCGGTTTTCCCCGCCAGGTCGGTGCGGCCGAGCTGCATTGCGCGCGTGGCGGTACCCATCTTCACAACATCCTGCAGCATGTTCGTCATGATGAAAGCGTTGCGTGAATCGATTGCGCGTTCGGCCGATTCGCCCGCCTGCTCGGGCCGGGCCTGCATGACGACGTTGCCTTTAACGTCTTCTATTTTAGAAATGAAATACGGAGCCACGCGATACCCGCCGTTGGCGAACACCGAATACGCGCCGACCATCTGCAGCGGCGTGACATTGCCGGCGCCGAGCGCCATCGTCAGATACGGCGGATGATATTTCGGATCAAAACCAAAGCGAGTGATGTAATCCTGCGCGTATTGCGGCGTAATGGCCTGCACGATGCGCACGGACACGAGGTTCTTTGATTTGACCAGCGCCGTACGCATACGCATCGGGCCTTCAAATTTGCCGTCAAAGTTGCGCGGCTCCCACGGCTCAGACCCGGTCTGGCTCGCATCGAATACGAGCGGCGCGTCATTAATGATGGTCGCGGGTGTAAACCCTTTTTCAAGCGCCGCTGAATAAACAAATGGTTTGAAGCTCGAACCCGGCTGGCGCAGCGCCTGTGTGATGTGGTTATATTTATTACGCGCAAAATCGAAACCGCCGACCAGCGCGCGAATTGCGCCGTCCGCAGGGGCCGTCGATACGAGCGCCGCCTCCACTTGCGGCAGCTGAGAGATTTGCCAGTGGCCCTTTTCGGTCTTTTGTATGCGTATGATTGCGCCCCGCCGCAAACGTTGATTGGCGGGCGCCTTGTCCCCCAGCATCTTCTGCGCAAACTTGAGCGCGTCGCCACTAATTTCGAGCGTTTCGCCGCCTTTGCGATAAACCTTGAGCGCACGTGAACTCGCGTCAAGCACCAGTGCCGGCACGATATCGTCGCTGTCGCTTTCGTCCTGTAGAGCGTCTTCAAAATCCTCTTCTGTCGGTTGCGCTCCGAGTTCGACGTAGCTTTCGGCGCCGCGATAGCCATGGCGCCGGTCGTAGTCCAGCACACCAGTGCGAACGGCGGCATAGGCGGCGGCTTGATGAGTAGCCGACAGCGTCGTGTAAACCTTAAATCCGCGCGTGTAAACGTCATCTTTGAACCGCTCATACATGACCTGCCGCACCATCTCCGTAAAGTGATTGGCCTTCACCGCAAACTCATTGACGAACTTCTTAACCGCGAGGGGCTGCTTATCCGCTGCCTGCCACTGTTCGTCGGTTATGAAATCGAGTTCACGCATACGTCTTAATACGTATTGTTGCCGGAGCTTGGCGCGCTTCGGATTAACCACCGGGTTAAAACTGGAGGGTGCTTTAGGCAGCCCGGCTAGCATGGCCATTTCTGCGGTATTCAGTTGATCGAGCGCTTTGCCGAAGTAAATCTGGGCAGCTGCGGCGAACCCGTACGCGCGCTGGCCGAGATAGATCTGATTGACGTACAGCTCCAGAATCTGATCTTTAGAAAGGCTGTGCTCGATCTTGAAGGCGAGCAGCATTTCGTTAAATTTGCGGGTCAGCGTCTTTTCCTTGGACAGGAAAAAATTACGCGCAACTTGCATGGTAATTGTGCTCGCGCCCTGGCGCGCGCCGCCCGACATGAAATTGGACAGCGCGGCGCGCATCACGCCGATGTAATCAACGCCGCCGTGCTCATAAAAGCGTTCGTCTTCTGCAGCGAGTATGGCCTGACGCATTTGCTTCGGGACCGCCTGGATTTTGACGACGGCCCGGCGCTCCTCGCCGAATTCGCCAATAAGCAACCCCTCTACGCTGTATACCCGTAGCGGCACCTTGGGTTGGTAGTCGGTCAGGACCTCAAGGGAGGGTAGTGATGGATAAACAATTACTACAACAAAAACAAAGACTAACACCCCGGCAATGGCTGTAGAAACTAGCAGTGCAAGCGGGAAACTCCACCAGCGGGAAAACATCGTCTATTAGGCCGTAAACGTGATGGTTGTAAAAAAACAACGGTGCAACGATCGTTCTCGAGAGTGTTTGCAACCACTTAACGTGTATGGAAATTACCTACTCGAACGTGTAATTCGCCCCATTATATGCCCCGTCATATGCAAAAGGAATGCCGAGGATTTACTTTACATGGTCAGGAGTTGTTGATAGCATTTAATGTAAATTATATAAAACGTGCCTAAGCGGCCAATGCTTAAGGGAAAAGTGAACTTTAACCTCGATATTCTTGAGCGCTTATTCAAGTCTAAAGCGCCTGCACTGATCGGCTGCGACATCAGCTCGTCTTCGGTCAAGCTCGTAGAGATCGTGGAAGCCGGCAAAAACGTCTACCGGGTGGAACGCTACTCCATAGAGCCCTTGCCTCGCGACGCGGTCGTCGACGGCAATATCAACAACCTTGAGGCTGTAAGCGACTGCCTAAAGCGCGGTTGGAAGCGTATGGGAACCAATATCAAGGGTCTAGCCTTGGCGCTACCGTCGGCGGCGGTAATCACCAAGAAGATCGTAGTTCCCGCCGGACAAATGGACAACGAACTCGAACTGCAGGTGGAGACCGAGGCCAATCAATATATTCCGTTCGCGCTTGACGAAGTGAACCTTGATTTCCAGGTTATCGGACCGGCGCCCAACAGCCCGGACGATGTCGAAGTGTTGATTGCGGCATCGCGCAAGGAAAAAATCGAGGACCGAGTTGCGGCCGCCGAGGCTGCCGGATTGAAGGCGTTAATTATCGATATTGAATCGTTCGCCGTCCAGACGGCGTTCGAACTGATCGAGCGCACGCTGCCCGACAACGGCAGGGATCAGAACATTGCGATTGTCGACGTTGGAACGACCATGATGAACCTCAATGTGCTGCGCAACGGGCAATCGATCTATATGCGCGAGCAACCGTTTGGCGGCAACACTTTGACTCAGGAAATTCAGCGTGCATTCGGGATGTCCCCTGAAGAGGCGGAGGCCGCGAAGCGCACCGGCGGCTTGCCGGACAACTACGACGCGGAAGTTCTGGCGCCTTTTATGGATACACTCGGGCTCGAAGTTGCCCGCGCGCTGCAGTTCTTCTTCACCTCGACCCAGTTTAATCAGGTCAATCACATTTTGCTCGCGGGCGGCTGTGCAGCCATTCCCGGTATTGACGAGGTAGTTACGCGCCGCACATCGGTTCCGTCGATGATCGCCAATCCGTTCGCGAACATGGCGCTATCGTCAAAAATCAGGCCCAAGAATTTAGCGACCGACGCGCCGTCGCTGATGGTGGCATGCGGCCTGGCAATGCGGAGATTCGACACATGATCCGCATCAACCTGCTGCCGCACCGCGAGATAAAACGCAAACAGCAGCAACGACAGTTTTTTATCGCGCTTGGCGTAGTGGCCGGTATTGGCGCAACCGTGTGGTTCGCGACGCACAGCTACTTAAGTGGCCAGTTCGAGGAACAGAATGGCCGAAACTCCTACCTGGAATCGGAAATCGCCTCGCTCGATAAGCAAATCGAAGAGATCAAAAAGGTTCAGGAACAGACGACCGCACTCCTGCAACGCAAGAAAATCGTCGAGTCACTGCAGGCGAACCGGGCTGAAACTGTCTACCTGCTCGACCAGCTCGTGCGCCAGTTGCCCGATGGCGTCTACTTAAAAGGCATTCAGCAAAAAGGCAACAAAGTGGCGGTGAACGGATTCGCTCAGTCGAACGCGCGCGTATCGACGTTTATGCGAAACCTGGAGTCTTCGCCTTACCTCGAAAAACCGAGCTTGGTGGAAATTCATGCTGTTACCGATAAAGCATCCCGCCTCAGCGAATTTACCTTAAGCGTTTCGCTCACTCGCACGAAAGACGAACCGGTCGGCAAGAAACCCGCCGCCGGGGGCGCGGCGATTCCGACCGCGCAAGTTGTCGCGCCCGGTAAAGCGGCGGCCACACCCGTAGCGGATGCCAAAAAATGATGACCCTCGACGACCTGCGGCGGCTCGACCCAAAAAGCATTGGCAGCTGGCCTGCGCTGCCCAAGCTTGCCATTCTCGCGCTTGCGTTGGTCGCCAGCGTTGTCGCCAGCTATTTTTTGGACTGGCAGGGCCAGCTTGAAGCGATCGACGCTTCGGTAAAAAAAGAACAGACGTTGCGCACGACATTCCTCGATAAGAAAAAACAGGCAATCGATTTAGAAGCGTACCGTAAGCAACTCGCCGATATTGAAAAATCTTTCGGTACGCTGCTTAAGCAACTGCCAAGCAAATCGGAAATGGAAGCATTGCTTACCGACATCAATCAAGCCGGCCTCGGTCGCGGGCTCCAGTTTGAGTTATTCAAGCCGGCCGTGAGCGAGACTCTGTCTGAGTTTTATGCTGAATTGCCAATCAACATACGCGTAACCGGCAGCTATCACGACATGGGCGCATTCACGAGCGACATCTCGAAATTGTCGCGCATCGTGCTGCTGAACGATGTCACGCTTGCGCTGAATACCAAAGAGAGCGGGCTGTCGATGGACGCGGTTGCGAAGACTTACCGCTATCTCGACGAAGAAGAGATTTCCAAGCAAAAGAAATCGGCCAAAGACAAGGCGGGTAAAAAATGATGCCTCGACTCTGGGTTTCAGTTTTGTTCTGCTGCGGACTTGCATCGTGCGGCGGTGAGCAATACTCGGATTTACGCCAATTCGTAAAGGATTCGGAAAATCTTCCGCAAGGCAGAATCCCGCCTCTGCCTGACGTTAAGCCCTACGAGCCATTTACATACGACGCGTACGCGCTTATAGACCCGTTCAAACCGCGCAAAATCGAACCGCCTAAATCAGCCGCGGGCGGCGGTATTCAACCGGATCTCGCCCGCCGCAAGGAGCCGCTCGAAGCTTATCCGCTCGAAAACCTGCGCATGGTGGGCACGCTGCAACAGAACAAGCAAACATATGCGCTGGTAAAAGGGCCTGACAACAATTTGTTCCGCGTCAAATCCGGCAATTACGTCGGGCAAAATTTCGGGCTCATCACGGACATATCGGAATCGGCGGTCAAGCTCAAAGAAATCGTGCAGGACAGTGGCGGTGACTGGACCGAGCGTGTCAGCACTCTGATATTGGCGGAAGAGACGGGCAAGTGATCTGGTGCAGTTGTAGCGCCGAACGCCGCGTTAGCGGGCGCCCGGAAAATCAGGAGGCATCAATGAAGTTTACTGAATGCACTAAAACGTTACGGCGCGCGCTGCTGTCAGTGGGTGTAGGGCTAATTGCGAGCTTCGCGGCCTGGGGCCAAACTTCGAATCCGCAGACGAATGGTATCGAGGCGATTACGGTCGCGGGCCAGCAAGGCGGCAATATCGTCGTAAAAATCACGCTGCGGGAAGCGCTCGTTAATCCACCTGCCGGATTCACCATTAACAATCCGCCGCGCATCGCGTTCGACTTCCCGAATACCGAGAATGCCTTGGGCAAAACGGCGCAAGAAGTCGGCGATGGCGACTTGCGGAACTTTAATATTGTGCAGGCAGGCGGGCGCACCCGACTTGTCATGAACCTGGCCAAGCCGGTCGGCTACGACACAAAGATTGACGGCAAGACAGTACTTATTACGCTGCAGACTTCAGCACTCACTAATCCGGTAGCCGCTGTCACTTCGCATTTCGCCGAGGCAAAACCCGGTGAGTCCCGCCATTCCCTGCGTGACATCAGCTTCCGGCGCGGGCCCAATGGCGAGGGTCGGTTGGTGATCGACTTGTCGGATAGCGCGGTAGGCATCGATTTGCGCCAGCAAGGTCGCAATTTAATTATCGATTTCGCCAACACTGCGATGCCGAAAAACCTCGAGCGTCGTCTGGACGTTGCCGACTTTGCAACGCCGGTGCAGACGATCGATGCGATGGCGCAAGGCGGCGGTTCTCGCATTTCGATCGAACCCAAGGGCTTGTGGGAACACTCGGCGTATCAAACCGATAACCGTTTCATCGTTGAGATTAAGCCCATTCTTGAAGACCCTACCAAGCTGATTCAGGGTTCGCGCGTGGGCTACACCGGTGAGAAACTTTCGCTGAACTTTCAAAACGTCGAAGTTCGCGCTGTCCTCCAGGTCATCGCAGATTTCACCGGGTTCAACTTCATTACGAGTGATACGGTCGGCGGCAACCTGACCCTCAGATTAAAAGACGTTCCATGGGACCAGGCGCTGGACATCATTTTGCAAACCAAGGGTCTCGACATGCGCAAGAATGGCAACGTCGTGTGGATCGCGCCGCGGGATGAACTGGCCACCAAAGAAAAACTCGCACTCGAAGCGCAGGCCCAGATTTCAGATATCGAGCCGGTGCGGACCGAATCGTTCCAGTTGAATTATCAGAAAGCCGACGCGTTCCAAAAAATATTGGCGGACAAAGACCAACGCATTCTTTCGAAGCGCGGTAGCGCCGTGATCGACCCGCGCACGAATACGCTATTCGTACAGGACACGCCGTCGCGCCTTGAGCAAGTCCGCACCCTGGTGCGCAAGATTGACGTGCCCGTTCGCCAAGTCATGATAGAAGCGCGGATCGTCGAGGCTTCGGATACATTTACTCGTAATCTGGGGGCCCGCCTAGGCATGCTCGACCGCGGATCGGCGACCGGCCCTGCCGGGCAAAACTTTCCTGGCAAGGGCGACACCCGGGCCACCTTTGGCGGCAATCTGGATGCGACCGGCTTCTTAACGTCGCAAGTCGCCACACCAATCCCGACTTTTGCGCAGACCCTGGGCGTCAATTTGCCGGCGCAGGGTATCAACGGACGCAATCCGGGCGTTTTCTCGCTCATCCTCTTTAACCAGGCCTTGTCGAAATTTCTCAACATGGAGGTCACGGCGCTGCAGGCTGACGGCAAGGGCAAGATCATCTCTAGCCCGCGGGTAATAACCGCCGATCAGGTCGAAGCAACGATTGAGCAAGGCACGGAAATCCCATACCAGCAAGCGACCTCCAGCGGTGCGACGAGCGTGTCCTTCAAAAAGGCAACCTTGTCGCTCAAGGTCAAACCACAAATCACGCCAGACGACAACATCATCATGGATCTCAACGTCCACAAGGATAGCGTCGGCTCGATAACGACGGCGGGGCCGTCGATCGACACCAAGCAGATAACCACCAATGTATTGGTGCAAAACGGCGGCACGGTCGTGATCGGTGGAATTTACACGCAGACCCAGAACGACCAGACAACCAAGGTCCCGCTGTTCGGGGATCTGCCTTACGTGGGCTTCCTGTTCAGGACCAACAGCAAACAGGATGATCGCAACGAACTGCTGATTTTTATCAGCCCGCGGATCATGAAGAGCACAGTGTCTTTGCGCTAAGCAACAGAGCACCGCGGCTTGGCAGAAAAATGGCGGGGAAACCCGCTATTTTTCTGTCTGTCGTTTTTGCACAGTGGCCGAATCTGGCCGCTCGCTATTCAAGTACAATCATTCCTGCTCATGTCCAACGCGCCCGTTTCATCAGTTGCACTCCCGTCCGTCAGCGGCAACATTTTTCTTGTCGGTCTGATGGGAGCGGGCAAGACATCGGTCGGGCGGTTGCTCGCCAAACGACTCGGCAAAACATTTTATGATTGCGACCATGAAATCGAGCGACGTACAGGCGTAAAGATTCCCTTGATATTTGAGATTGAAGGCGAAGCGGGCTTTCGCGTGCGTGAAGCGACAGTTGTGCGCGAACTCTCTGCCCTTGACGACATCGTCCTCGCGACCGGCGGTGGCGCAGTGTTGCGTGAAGATAATCGGCAGGTTTTAAGTGGCTGCGGCACGGTGGTTTATTTGCGCGCTTCGCTAGATGACTTATTGCAACGCACGCGACACGACAGAAATCGTCCGCTTCTGCGCACACCCGACCCGCGCGCCAAGCTCGAGGAATTGTTTGAGCAGCGAGATCCGCTATATCGGGAAATCGCCGCGGTCATCATTGACACCGGAAACCAGAGTCTAGGCAACCTCGCGACGCGGCTTGAGCAGCGATTAAGAGACCGGCAGATTTCAGCAACCTCGCGCGACGCCTCGTCAACGGACGCAGCAAACTGAACTTTGGCTAAATCTTAACAATATGCAAACCGTCGAAGTTGCGCTAAGCGATCGTAGTTATCCAATTTATATTGGTGAGCATTTGCTCGCGCGCGGTGATCTGATAGCGCGGCACATGTCGCAAAAACGTGCGGTTTTAATTACCGATTCCACCGTAGCGCCGCTATACCTCGATGTTGTCACGCGTGCGTTGACCGCAGCAGATATTGCGGTAACGCCGATCGTGCTACCAGCCGGTGAGGCGCACAAAAACTCTGAGACTCTTAACATGGTTTTCGACGCGTTGATTCTCGACCGTTGCGAGCGCAAAACCACGTTAATTGCGTTGGGGGGCGGAGTAATCGGAGATCTTGCCGGTTTTGCGGCTGCCACTTATCTGCGCGGCGTGCCTTTCATTCAGATACCCACGACGTTGCTCGCACAAGTCGATTCGTCGGTCGGCGGCAAAACGGCGATCAATCACCCTCGCGGCAAAAATATGATTGGCGCGTTTTATCAGCCGCTCGCGGTGATTGCAGATACCGGCAGTCTTAACACGCTGCCTGCGCGCGAGATCAGCGCTGGCCTCGCTGAGGTAATCAAATACGGGGTAATTGGCGATGTACCGTTTTTTAACTGGCTTGAAGACAATATCGAGTCACTGGTCGCTCGCGATGCAGCGGCTTTGGCACATGCGGTCCGGCGCTCGTGCGAGAACAAAGCAAAAGTCGTCGTCGCGGATGAGCGGGAGGAGCACGGCGACCGCGCGCTGCTCAATCTCGGCCACACGTTCGGGCATGCAATCGAAACCGGGCTCGGTTACGGCGCCTGGCTGCACGGTGAGGCAGTCGCTGCCGGCATGGTGATCGCCGCACGGGTGTCGCAAGCGATGGGCCTGCTTGTCGAAGCGGACGTAGCGCGCATCATCAAACTACTGGCACGCGCCGGACTGCCCGTGGTGGCGCCCGATTTTGGCCTTGCGCGCTATCTGGAACTGATGGGCATTGATAAAAAAGTCGAGAGTGGAAAAATTCGTTTCATTCTGTTGCGCGCAATAGGTTCAGCATTTTTGACGGCGGAGGTTCCAGCCCACGCGCTGAAGACCGCGCTGGCTGCGTCAGTCACCCATGGTTAGTGTCGCAAGTTACGCGATTACACCGCGCAATTCTCGTGGCCGGGCTTGTCGCGAAGCACCGCCGGTCGGTCGCAGCGAGTTTCAACGCGACCGTGACCGCATCATCCACTCCACGGCGTTTCGACGTCTCGAGTATAAAACCCAGGTCTTCGTCAATGACGAGGGGGATCTTTTTCGTACTCGCCTAACCCACAGCCTTGAAGTGGCGCAGATAGCGCGCTCGGTTGCCCGAAACCTGCGTCTCAATGAAGATCTGGTCGAAGCGATTTCCCTCGCGCATGATCTCGGTCATACGCCGTTCGGTCACGCCGGACAAGACGCGCTGCATGATTGCATGAAAGCTCATGGCGGCTTTGAGCACAATTTGCAGTCCTTGCGCGTAGTCGACTTGCTCGAGCAGCGTTACGCTGCGTTCGACGGTCTTAACCTGTGTTTTGAAACCCGCGAGGGCATTCTGAAACATTGCGCGCTTAAAAATGCGCGCTTGCTTGGCGATGTCGGCGCGCGGTTTATCAATCGCCAGCGCCCCTCGCTCGAAGCGCAACTCGCCAACGTCGCTGATGAAATTGCCTATAACAATCACGACGTGGACGATGGCTTGCGCTCCGGCCTGTTAACGGTCGAACAACTTGGGAGCATCGGGATCTTTTCGCGTCACATGAAAGAAGTGCGCCGGGAGCATCCAAAAATAGACGCTCGACGTCTCGTGCACGAAACGGTGCGGCGTATGATCGGAACCCTGGTGATCGATCTGACGCGCCAATCCGGGAAGAACATTAAAGCGCATCCACTTCGCAGCATCGACGATGTGCGCGCCGCGCCCGCGTTGATCGCGTTCAGTCCGGCGATTCGACGTGAACAACAGGAATTAAAATTTTTTTTGCGCGTAAATTTGTACCGGCATCACAAAGTCGCTCGCATGACCAACAAGGCGCGGCGCGTCGTGCATGATTTGTTCCAGGCTTTTTTCAAAAAGCCGAAGTTGTTGCCCCCGCAGTATCAGGCGGCGGCGGCCGCCGATACGGCGCGCACCGTCGCCGATTACATTGCTGGCATGACCGATCGGTATGCGATCCGCGAATATTGCCGTTTGTTTGATGTCAAAAAAATATAGCGGGCGGCGTTGTTGGTGCGTTGCGCAATTTCGCGGCGAATAACTGCATAAACCCTAGTATTAGCACGGCTTTCAAGTCTTGTGGTCTCACGCCCTAGGCTGTATATTCGGCCGGTTTCTGTGAAATTCCTGCAAGCCCCTGTGACCCGATGCCGCCGGCCCCGCCGCCGGCTTTTTTTACCGAGGGATAAAACGTGAATCAGCCGCCCGTTGCCCAGGGTCTTTACGATCCAGCGAATGAACACGACGCGTGCGGCGTTGGTTTCGTCGCGCACATCAAGGGCAAAAAATCGCACTCGATCGTTGAGCAGGGCCTGCAGATACTAAAAAATCTCACGCACCGGGGAGCGGTCGGCGCCGATCCGCTCGCGGGCGACGGGGCCGGCATTCTGCTGCAAATGCCAGACGCTTTTCTGCGCGAAGAAATGGCGCAGCAGCGCATAAAATTGCCCCCGGCCGGCCAATACGGAGTGGGCATGGTGTTTCTGCCCCAGGAACCCGCCTCGCGCATCGCCTGCGAATATGAAATTGAGCGCGCGATAAAAGAAGAAGGGCAGACTCTACTCGGCTGGCGCGACGTGCCCTGTGATAATTCCGAACTTGGTGATTCAGTCAAGAGCATTGAACCGGTGATTCGCCAGGTCTTCATCGGCCGCGGCCGCGGGGTTACCGTAACCGATGCGCTTGAGCGCAAGCTATACATTATCCGCAAGAGTTCGGGCCATGCGATTCAGGCCCTTGATCTCGCGCACGGCAAAGAATTCTACGTGCCGTCGATGTCGGCGCGCACCATCGTCTATAAAGGCATGCTGCTGGCGAATCAGGTCGGCACTTACTATAAAGACTTGCAGGATCCGCGTTTGGTATCGGCGCTGGCGCTCGTGCACCAGCGCTTTTCGACGAACACGTTTCCGACGTGGGATCTCGCGCATCCGTTTCGTCTGATAGCCCACAACGGCGAGATTAATACGCTGCGCGGCAACGTAAACTGGATTCGCGCGCGCCAGGGCGCGATATCAAGCCCTATTCTCGGCAAAGACCTCGACAAGCTGTGGCCGCTGATTTACGACGGGCAATCCGACTCGGCTTCGTTCGACAATGCGCTCGAACTGCTTACGATGAGCGGATATTCGATCGCCCATGCCGTCATGATGATGATTCCGGAAGCATGGGAAAGCCACACGCTGATGGATCCGAATCGGCGCGCGTTCTATGAATATCATGCGGCAATGATGGAGCCCTGGGATGGTCCGGCGGCGATCGCATTCACTGATGGCCGTCAGATCGGCGCGACGCTTGATCGCAACGGGTTGCGCCCCGCCCGCTACATCGTAACGGACGATGACCTCGTAATCATGGGCTCGGAGTGCGGATGTCTGCCAATTCCCGAGGAATCGATCGTCAAAAAATGGCGTCTGCAACCCGGGAAAATGTTTTTGGTCGACCTTGAGAAGGGCCGCATTATCGATGACAAGGAACTCAAGGACACGCTCGCCAATGCGAAGCCGTATAGCGACTGGATCGACCGTATCCGCGTAAAGCTTGATGAGGTCGAAAGCGATAAGGAACAACCTGAGCGTTCGAAGGTCCCGTTGCTCGACCGCCAGCAAGCATTCGCCTACACCCAGGAAGACATCAAGTTCCTGATGACCCCGATGGCAACGAATGGCGAAGAGCCGATCGGATCCATGGGGAACGACTCGCCCCTCGCCGTGCTGTCGAACAAGGACAAAACCCTTTACCACTATTTCAAGCAATTGTTTGCGCAAGTCACCAATCCGCCGATCGATCCGATTCGCGAAGAACTCGTCACGTCGCTGGTATCGTTCATCGGGCCGAAGCCGAATCTGCTCGGCATCGATGAACTGAATCCTCCGTTGCGTCTGGAAGTGGGCCAGCCGGTCCTCGATTTTTACGAGATGGAAAAAATCCGGCATATCGACCGCTATACGCAGGGCAAATTTAAGTCCTGGGAATTGGACATATGCTATCCGGCCGCGTGGGGGAAGCAGGCCATAGAAGCCAAGCTCGCTTCATTGCGCGCGCAAGCTGAAGACGCGGTGCGCAGCGGCTATTCGATCGTGATCATCTCGGATCGTAAAGTCGATCGTGAGCATGTCGCCATCCCCGCGCTGCTCGCCCTCTCGGCGGTTCATCAGCACCTCGTACTTAAAGGTTTACGGACTTCGACCGGTCTCGTCGTCGAGACCGGCTCAGCGCGCGAAGTACACCATTTCGCGCTGTTGGGCGGTTATGGGGCCGAAGCGGTGCATCCGTACCTTGCGCTCGAATCGTTGCTTGACCTCGCCGATCGCGGCCAATTCGGGTCGGCCATCGACAGCACCAAAGCAATCAGGAATTTCGTTAAAGCGACGGGCAAAGGCTTGCGCAAGGTCATGTCCAAGATGGGCATCTCGACCTATATGTCGTATACCGGCGCGCAGATTTTTGAAGCCGTCGGCTTGTCGCGTGCGCTGATCGACAAGTATTTCACTGGTACTACGTCCAATGTGGAGGGCATAGGTATATTTGAAGTCGCGGAAGAAGCGATGCGCATCCATGCGGCGGCTTTCAGCAATGATCCGATATTGGCAGTTGCGCTCGACGCGGGTGGCGAATACGCATTTCGCATTCGCGGCGAAGACCATATGTGGACGCCGGACGCGATCGCCAAGCTTCAGCATTCGACGCGCAACAATTCCGCAGCGACTTACCAAGAATACGCGCAGATCATAAATGATCAATCGGTGCGACTGATGACGTTCCGCGGATTGTTCGAGTTTCGCCTCAACGAATGCACGCCTGTCCCGCTTGAGGAAGTTGAGCCGGCCGCTGATATCGTCAGGCGTTTCTCAACCGGTGCGATGTCGTTGGGCTCGATATCCACCGAGGCGCACACCAATCTCGCGATTGCGATGAACCGCATTGGCGGCAAGTCGAACACGGGTGAAGGCGGTGAAGACCGCAATCGCTATGCGCCAATTAAAGCAGGCGAGACGCTGACTTCGCGCCTCGGCAAAGGCACGATCGAGAGCGATACGGTGCTCAAGGAAGGCGATCTGCTCAAGTCAAAAATCAAGCAGGTTGCATCCGGGCGTTTCGGCGTTACCGCCGAATATCTGGCGTCGGCCGAGCAGATTCAGATCAAAATGGCACAAGGCGCCAAGCCGGGTGAAGGCGGCCAGCTGCCGGGCCGCAAAGTTTCAGAATACATTGCGTTATTGCGTTATTCGACACCCGGTGTCGAACTCATCTCGCCGCCGCCGCACCACGATATCTATTCAATCGAGGATCTTGCGCAGTTAATCCACGATCTCAAAAATGCAAATTCTCGGGCGTCCATCAGCGTGAAGCTCGTTTCCGAGATCGGGGTGGGCACGGTCGCCGCGGGCGTCGCCAAGGCGAAGGCCGATCACGTGACCATCTCGGGCCACGACGGGGGCACCGGCGCTTCTCCGTGGTCTTCCATCAAGCACGCGGGTACGCCGTGGGAACTCGGGCTCGCTGAAACCCAACAGACGCTGGTCCTCAATCGCCTGCGCGGCCGCATCGCAGTGCAGGCCGACGGACAAATGAAAACCGGGCGCGATGTGATCATCGGCGCATTGCTCGGCGCCGACGAATTTGGCTTCGCCACGGCGCCGCTCGTCGCCTCCGGCTGCATCATGATGCGCAAGTGCCATTTGAATACTTGTCCGGTCGGCGTGGCGACGCAGGATCCGGTCTTGCGCAAAAAATTTCAGGGCAAGCCCGAGCACGTCATCAATTATTTCTTTTTTGTCGCTGAAGAGGCGCGCGCGTTGATGGCGCAACTTGGCATTCGCAAATTCGATGATCTGATTGGACGTTCCGATTTGCTTGAGACCAGAAAATGCATCGAGCACTGGAAAGCCAAGGGGCTCGACTTCTCGAAGATTTTTTATCAGGTGCCGGCGAACCCGGACAGCCCGCGTCTGCATTGCGAAAGTCAGGATCACGGCCTTGATCACGCACTCGACCATCGCCTGATCGAATTGGCGGCGCCCGCGCTGGATCGCGGCGAAAAAGTTACGATTGAAATGCCGATACGCAATATTAATCGCACGGTCGGCACCATGCTCTCAGGCGAGATCGCCCGCCGCTTCGGCCACGACGGTCTGCCGCACGACTCCATCAGGGTACGTTTTGCGGGCTCCGCGGGCCAGAGTCTCGGCGCGTTCCTCGCCCACGGCGTGACGCTCGATGTCATCGGCGAGACCAACGACTACTGCGGCAAAGGCCTGTCGGGCGGCCGCATCAGCGTACAACCCTCAGCCAAGTTTCGCGGTGATCCGTTGCAAAACATCATCACGGGCAACGTCGTGCTATATGGCGCGATTGCGGGCGAAGCATATTTCCGTGGCGTCGCCGGCGAACGCTTTGCGGTGCGCAACTCGGGCGCGAGCGCTGTGGTTGAAGGCGTAGGTGATCATGCATGCGAATATATGACCGGCGGTACGGTCGTAGTGCTCGGCGCCACCGGCCGCAATTTTGCAGCCGGAATGTCAGGCGGAATCGCGTATGTGCTCGATGAGCAGGGCGACTTTAGCAATTATTGCAACATGGCCATGATCGACTTGGAGCCGGTGCTCACTGAATCCGAACAGGCCGCAAAGGTGGCGCGCGATGTCTGGCATCACGGGTTGGCGGACGAAGTCGTGCTTAAGCGCCTGATTGAAAATCACGCGCGCTACACCGGCAGTGCGCGCGCTCAAGCGATCCTCGGTCAGTGGACTATGTATCGTCCGCGGTTCGTCAAGGTATTCCCGAAAGAATACCAACGCGCGCTTGCTGAACTTGCAGCCGTCGGCGGCAAAGTCGCGGCATAACGTTTAATCACGCACAGAGCGCAAGAGCATGGGTAAAGTCACTGGATTTCTCGAATTTGAGCGTCTGCAGGAAGCCAGCGAAGATACGGGGTCCCGCAAAAAACATTACCACGAGTTTGTCCATCGTCTAAACGACGAAGAGGCAAAGGTTCAGGGTGCGCGCTGCATGGACTGCGGAATTCCGTTTTGTATGAGCGGTTGTCCGGTCAACAACATCATCCCCGATTTTAATGACCTCGTTTATAAGCAGGACTGGAAGACGGCGATCGACAGCCTTCATTCTACGAATAACTTTCCCGAGTTCACCGGCCGCGTTTGCCCGGCGCCGTGTGAAGAGGCGTGCACTCTACGCATTAACAACGACCCGGTCGGGATCAAGTCGATCGAGCACGCGATCATCGACAAGGCCTGGGAAGAAAAATGGGTTATTCCGTTGCCGACAGCAATCAAGACCGGCAAGCGAATTGCCGTAGTCGGTTCGGGTCCAGCCGGTCTTGCCTGCGCACAACAGCTCGCGCGGGCGGGGCATGATGTCGTCGTCTTCGAAAAAAACGATCGAATTGGCGGTCTGCTTCGCTACGGAATTCCGGACTTCAAGATGGAAAAATGGTTGATCGACCGCCGCGTCGATCAGATGCAGGCAGAGGGCGTCGAATTTAAAACCAATCATATGATTGGCGAGGCGCCGGTAGGTGCCGGCAACAGCCGCGCTACGACGCTCGATGCGGCCAAAATCACGAATGAATTTGACGCAGTTGTATTAGCAGGGGGCGCTGAGCAGCCGCGCGACCTGCCGGTGCCCGGGCGTGACTTAGACGGGGTCATGTTCGCAATGGACTTTTTGCCGCTGCAAAACCGTCGCGTTGCAGGTGACTCGAATGTCGCGGAACTCTCGGCGGGGGGCAAGCATGTGGTCATCATTGGCGGGGGCGATACCGGCTCAGACTGCGTCGGTACCTCAAACCGACATGGCGCCGC
>JANYCE010000378.1 GCA_025360445.1 Betaproteobacteria bacterium | reverse complement strand
AAACGGCCAGTTGCTGTGGAAGCAAAAAGTCGCCGACTGGACGCAGGGTTATTCGCTCACGGTGGCGCCATTGATTGCGAACGGCGTCGCGGTGACCGGCTGCTCGGGCGCAGAGTTCGGCGCGCGCTGCTTCATCGATGGTTGGAATCCGGATTCCGGCGAGCATTTGTGGCGGCGTTACATGGTGCCGGGGCCAGGTGAGAAAGGCCACGAAACGTGGATTCCGCCTGAGTCGCATTTGAACGGCGGCGCCAGCACCTGGATCACGGGTTCGTACGATCCAGAACTTGATCTCATGTACTGGGGCACCGGCAACGCTGCGCCGTACAATCCGGAGAATCGCAAGGGTGACAATTTATATGCGGCATCGATTGTCGCGCTGCGTCCGAAGACCGGCGAGATCGTATGGCATTACCAGACTGTGCCGAATGACATCTACGACTGGGACACTGTGTGGGAAATTATTCTCGCGGACATTAACATCGACGGCAAAATGCGCAAGGTCGCGATGCAGATGAACCGCAACGGTTTTCTCTACGTGCTCGACCGCGCTACCGGCGAACTGTTGTCAGCCAAGGCGTTCACCCAAGTTAACTGGGCGACGCACGTCGACATGAAAACGGGGCGGCCGGTTGAGTCGGAAGTATCGAAACGCCTGCGTGCCGGCGAGCAGATTCAGCTTTACCCGAGCATCCGCGGCGGCAAGAACTGGATGCATGCCGCATTCAATCCCAATACGGGGCTGCTCTATGCGAGCACCAACGAGGGCTATTCGAATTACAAATTGATCCCGGTCGGGCCATTCAAGCCGGGTTTCCGTTATCAGGGCGTCGAGGCCACGTACTCACCGGTCACCCCCGACACGGTCGGCGGATACATCCAGGCGATCGATCCCATGACAGCGAAGCCAAAGTGGAAAGTGCCGATCATGGGTCAATTGCCCGGTTCGGCAGTGCTCGTCACCGGCGGCGGACTGCTGTTTACGGGGCTTCACACCGGAGAAGTTATCGCAGTGGACGCTGATAACGGCGAACAGCTGTGGAAATTTAAAACGCCGTCGGGTGTCAATGCGCAGCCGGTAACGTGGACGCGCAACGGCCGCCAATATGTGACGATCCTCTCCGGCTCCGGCGGCACAACTTCGCAGCGGCGCGGCCTGTCGGATATTCCGCTCGGCGGCACATTGTTTACGTTTGCGTTACCAGAATAGACAGGGGATGCGCAAATCGTGAATCGCAAAATAATTTCTGGCTGCGTGTTGATGCTCGCGTGGGTGAGCGCGGGAGCGCAGGAAACATTTTCTCCCGAACGCATCGAGCAGGGCGCAACCAACTATTCGCAGAACTGCGCGGCCTGCCACGGCCCGCGCATGTCGGACCCGCAGGGGGCATTTGATTTGCGCACGTTTCCGTCTGACCAGAAAAGCCGCTTTGTAAATTCGGTCACCAACGGCAAGAACAGCATGCCGCCGTGGGGCGGGCTCTTCAGCGCTGACGATATTGAAGCGCTGTGGGCCTATGTGATGGCGGGCGGGAACAGATAGTGAGGGACACCATGACGGTGCCTAGAGCCCTCTACACACGCACGGCCGTGATATTGCATTGGTTGATCGGCGTCGGCGTACTCGCACAAATCACGCTCGGGCTGTGGATGATCACGATCCCGAAAATCCCGCCCGGTGTGCGCGCGGGTTGGTTTAACGTTCATAAGTCGATCGGGATCACGCTGGTTGTGCTGATTCTGCTGCGCCTCGCGTGGCGATTGTTCCATCGCCCGCCGCCGCTGCCCGCGACATTGCCCGCGTGGGAACGCGCGGCGGCTAAAGCCAATCACTGGCTGCTTTACGCGTGCATGATCGTGATGCCGGTATCGGGCTACCTCGGCTCGTCGTTCACCAAGTATCCAATTCTTTATTGGGGTATTAAGCTGCCGCAATGGGGATGGGACTCACCGGTGCTCAAGGAGCTGTTCAGTCAGGTGCATCTGACCACGGCGATCATCCTTATCGCGTTGATCGCGATTCACATCGGCGCTTCGATCAAGCACTGGCTCGTCGATCGTAACGGCGTCGTGCAGCGCATGTGGTTTGCGCCGCGCGAGAC
>JANYCE010000370.1 GCA_025360445.1 Betaproteobacteria bacterium | reverse complement strand
CAGCGCAACCGCCCGCACCAGTTCGGCTCCGCTGTAACCGCTTGCCTGCGCGAGCGCGACCGCCGCCGGCACGACCTGGATGCCGGGATGTCCTTTTGCGAACAGATTGCCTTCGTCGAGCTCGAGCCAGGTGCCGGCAGTGCCGTTGAGCAGCGCCGCATCAAGCAACCCCGTGCGTTTACCAGCACCTATGACCCATGCATTGCCCGCTCCTGCACCGGCAAGCTGGCGCGTTACGAACGCCTTCATTTCCGGCTCTTGCATGCCCGCTGCGATCACGGGAATTGAATCCGCGATCACCCACCGCGCGCGCGTGCGGGCCTCGTCGCTGATATCGCGCAATTGGGTGCCAGCGGCAAATTCCGCGAGCGTCGTCAGATAATGCGGTCGGTCACGGTCGGACAAGGTGGCTCCAATCAGATTTGTTTCACCATTGCGGGCTTGCGACAGCGAACTTAATCGGCTTTCGCGCCCGCCGCTTTGATTACCGCGCCCCACTTTTTCATTTCCGATTCGACGAATGCGCCGTATTGCGCCGGCATGTTGGCGACTCTGGCGGCGCAGACGGCTGCAAAGCACTCGCGGGGGACGGCACCGGGATCGTCCGCCCCGCGATGATTAATCTTCGCGCTACCCGCCTTATTGTCTGCAATCGAAAAAAGCTGGCGCCCACGCGGTGCCAGCCGGATACCACTGCAGGCCCTGCAGCCCGCAGCAACGCTAACGCAGCACGCCGGCGACCTTGGCCGTGTGCGTCGCGATGGCGTCCATCAACGGCGGCGACAGGCAGTCGTAAGGCTCGAGCTTGAGATCTTTCAACCTGGCTCTGACGGCCCCCATATTCTCAGGCCTGGCGCCCGCTTCGATAATCGACGATACGAACGCCGCGAATTCCGGCGGCGCCCAGCCCGCCTCAGGCGACCGCTCGGTGTGGATAAAATCGAAACCGTATAACGGATGGCCCTTGTTCTCGATGCGGCCGTACATGTGGACACCGCACTCCTTGCACGCATGCCGCTGGATGGTCGCTTGGGGGTCCACCAGCGCCAGCTTGTTCCCGTTCGCTTTGATGCTGAGATTTTCGCGCGCAACGACGGCAACCTGCGAGAACAGCGCGCCGGTGGGTTTCCAGCACTTCGTGCAGCCGCACACATGATTGTGCGCGCACTGCCCTTTGATCGCGACCTCGACTTTGTTCTGCGCGCAATCGCATACCAGCGTTCCGCCGACAAAGCCCGCTGCCGCGGGTTTTAATCCGCTATCAACCGCGGGATGTACATTGACGTTACTCATGATGTCTTCTCCTTGAAGTTTTGCCGCTGGTCATATCATATGCCCGCGGCAAGATGCCGCCAATTAAGGCTTCGCGTATTCGACGAACACGCTCTTGCCGCCTTTGTTGATCCACTGCCCCATGCCACGGCCGAGTTGATCGCCGTTCGGCGTGAAATCGCAGGTCGAACCGGCACCTGAAAAGTTGATCGGCTTGCCGGCGCGAATCAACTTCAGCGCATCGACTACGTCATCGACGTTCTCGCCGGGCCCGTTGCAGACCGCCATGATCTGCTTGGACCAGTCCACTGCCATCGGGCTTTTAGCTTTCTCCATCGCCATCGCGGTAACCGCGATCTGGTCATGCGTGTTAGGCGGAAACAGGAACAGTTTGTCCTCGGGAGCGCCCATCAGCTTGGTAAATTTTTTGTAGGCTGCCGCGCCGATGTCCGGCATCGGCTGAAAGTGGCGCACGCCCTCGGCGACCTGCGCGCCCACGGCTTCAACGAATTTACCTTCGGCGTCAGCCATGATGGACAGCGCGACCACCTTGCTGTCGAAGCCGCCGCGATACACCTCTTTCATGATTGACGCGAAATCGGGCAACAGTCCGAAGCAGCACACGGCTTCCGGTTTTTTGCCGAAGATGCGCTCGACTTCAGCACGATAAGAAGGCTGCTCTGGGTTGTAGATCAGCGAGTCGGTCACGGTACGGCCCGACGTTTTCACCTGCTCTTCGACGCCCTTCATGATCGGCAGCACGAATGCGTTTTGCAATCCCATGAGGCCGATACTCTTATAGCCGAGACGCTGCACGGCGCGGCCGATCACGACTCCCCAGTCGGTCGCCTTCATCTGGAAGCGCCATACATAGCCCTGGCTGTCGCCCTCGGTAATCGCGTTCGCCGCGCTTGAAACCATCAGCACGACCTTGTTCTGGATTGCGATCGGCCGTGACGACATGCCTTCGGGCGTGCCCCAATAGCCGACCAGCGACTGGCATTTATTTACGTTGATGAATTTCTGCGACAGGTTGGCTGCCACCGACGCGCTCGATTCGGAATCCTCAATGAAAAGCTCGAGTTTGCGCCCGCCAAGTATCCCGCCGCCGCTGTTGATTTTCGCGACCGTCCGCTTGGCGGCTTCCGCCATGTCGGGGCCATAAGGCCCGGCATTGCCGGTCATCGGGAGAGCGACGCCGATCGGAATGGTCGCGCCTTGCGCATGCGCGAGGTTCAAAAAAGGTGCGGCGAGCGGAGTGACCGCGGCGGCGGCCAGCGTTTTGAGAATTTTACGACGGGTAAATTTCTGCATTTAAATCTCCTGGTAAAAAGCCTGACCGCGTTAAATGAACCCTTTATTTCAAATCGACTTGCAACTTGTACTCGCGCAGGAAACCCTGCGGCCGGTAAATCAACAACATGATCAGACCGACGCCGATGATGATGATGCGGATGGCAGCCAGTTGATCCGAATCGATACCGGGGATCAAATCCTTCACGAAGCGCGAGCCTTCGAGCAACAGCATCACGGTGGCAGCGCCCCAGATCGTGCCGCGATGCGCGCCGCGACCGCCGGCGATTACCGCCATGAATGCATACGCGATCACAATATTCGAGAACTGCGTCGGGTCTATGTACTGATAATAAAACGCATGCAACGAGCCGGCGAGCCCGATGAATGCACCGCCAATCGCAAAAATGCGCACGCGGGCCCACAGCACATGTTTTCCCAGCGTCGCGGCAACCACGTCATCTTCGCGCACCGCGCGCATGATGCGTCCGAACGGCGAACGCGCGAGCATGTTCAAAAACCATACCGTGCCAAGCAGCAGCGCAACGGATAAGCCGAGCAAAAAATAATGGTAGTACTCTGGCGGCACGACGTCGCCGAGCGGCCGTGGTATCCCGGTCAGGCCGAGCGCGCCTTTGGTCAGCCAGTCTTCGTTCAACGCGACGAGCCGCAACATCTCGCCGACGCCCAGCGTGACGATCGCGAAGTAATCCTCTTCGGTTACGCGCAGCGTGACGAG
>JANYCE010000255.1 GCA_025360445.1 Betaproteobacteria bacterium | reverse complement strand
TGCGGCACCACCGGCAAAACCAGCCTGAGCGATGGCTACACTGCCGCCGAGCCCGCCGGTGGTGCCTGCAGCCGGCGTGATTGGCGTCGTTGCGGACAACGTAGTTGCCCACTGATAGGAAGGCGCCAAGCCGTTGTTCGTTACGTCCGTCGCAGTGGAATCTGGCACACCATCGTTATTCGCATCATCCGCCGCCTGCCACAGGTAACCGCCCACCGTCGCTTGAAACGCGTCCTCGGCCGCCACGAATTTTGCACCCCCGGCCGCGGTACCGCCGGGATTGGCCAACGCACCCTTGCTAACACCGGTGAAGCCCAGCGCAAACGGTCGCACCGTCAACGTGTTGGCGGTGCTGCCGATATCCGCCGCCGTTGCATAAACCCGCGTGTCGTCGCGCAGATTGATCACGTACTTGCCGACGTCGCTGGTCGCCAGGCAGAAATTCCACACCCCGCTCACGAATGGGACGTTGCTCAAATTATTCGACCCGGGATTCGACGCTGGCGCCGTCGTCGATAACGTAAGGCTCGGCGCTACGCCGCAGGTGGCGGGGGGAATCCCGGTACTGATCGTCGGCGCCGCCGCGCCGGCAGGATGGCTGACGTCAGCGGTGTACCATGCATCCAGATTTTTGGCGCCGGTGTAATTGGTGTCCACCGAACAATTGCCCGATACGGGATCTTTTTTGAACAATTCGGCCTTCATCGCATGATTGCGCGCAGCTACCGCCGTCGTACCTAGGCTGTCAGTCGGCGAAACCACAAGGACATTATCCGTAAAGTTCAGCGTCGCGGAAGTCGATAGCGTCGCCGGTATTCCGCTATCCACCACGTTCAGCGTCAGATTGTCGGCATGCGTGTCCGCGAAGCTCAGGGTGATGACCCCGTTATCGGCGGCGGCAAAGGTGTACGTCGCGGCGCCGTCGTCGGTGGCGCCGTTGTTGAGCGTTCCTCCGGCGGTAACCTTGGCCCAGTCTCCGTGCGCGACAGACGCGCCCAGGTTGACGGTGCCGACATAATTTGTGAGTGTAAGATTGGCGGTGTCGCGTGCAGTGATCGTGATGTTTTTCGGTGAACAGGTGCTGGCCGAAGCTGCGCCAATGTTGATCAGGAAACTGGCTACCGTCGAACAAGAGGTGGTCGCGGTCATATCACGCGCTACCAGGCCGGAGCCGCCTTCGTAGTTGTAGATGCGAAATTCATCGATAACACCATCGGTGGAACGGCCGGTCGCGCCCGGCCCGAGAAAGGCGCTGCGGTTGTCGCCGAGATAGAGCGTGCCAATCGTCCCGGAAATGGTCGCGGCGGTGGTGAATGCTGAAGTCGCCTGCAAAACGCCGTCGACATAAATCTGCAAACGGTCCGAATTGGCGGCGGCCAGAGCGTTAAAGCTCCAACTGACCGCGATGTGCTTCCACGTGCCCGCAGCAACCGCGATAGCCGTGGTTTGCACCGACCGCACGGCGCCCGTGCTATCCGTGACCGTAAACAGCAGTTGGCCCGTATTGAGTCGCACGGCATAAAACCATTGATTGTTGGCGACCGTTGCATCGAACAACTGCGCATCCTGTGTGCCGCCACCGGACCAGGCAGTGTTTGCCTTGTACCAGAACGTAATCGTGCCGGCGCCGCCGACGATCGTGGGGATCGAAATGCCCGTATCGATCGCGTCAAACTGTGCCGCGCTATTGTTGACCGGAATGGTGGCGCCAAAGCAGACTTTGCCGGCGGGCGTTGTTTGGGCGCCGCCGAGTACCGTTCCATGACGATTGTTTCCGCTGGTATCAATCACCTGACCCGCTGCCGCGCTCCAGGTCGATTGTTCCATTTTGTATTCCGCCACCGGCGTGGGAATGAAGAATTTAATCGCGGTATTGTTCGCGGGAAATCCGACTAGAGGCACATCGAAATCTGTGGTGCTGATTTCCCACCCGACCTGTGCCGTGGCTGCGGCCGGACCGGCTACGTCGGTGCCGAACTGATAAATGAACTGCCCGTTCTCCTGCAGAATAATTTGAAGATTGTAATTTCCACCCGTGGTACTCGTGTTGGTCCATTCGGGCACATTGCTCCAGGTCACCACAAACGTGCGGTTTGGCGTGACGCCCAGGCTCGCAAAACTGACAAAACAGCTGGTGCGGTTGACGCATAACGTTGTATAGCCGGCTACTTCGGATTGCAGTGTCGGATCAAGATCGTTGCCATAGATCCTGAGCGTATTCGTCAGGGCTGCGTTGGGGAATGGCAACTGCGTTACCGGGCTGCCGAATCCACAAGTCTGATTATCGATGCCCGCGCTCTGCGTAAGCTGCACGCGACCATTGCTCATGATGCGCAGCGAGTCAAAAGTCAGGCTGCCGAACGCGAAATTAAAGCCCAGCAGGATCCTGTCGCTGATCGTGTCATCAATGGTCGGCGGAGCAGTGCCGCAACCCGCGAGTGCGTTGAACTTGTACGTCGGACTGTACACGCCGCCAGTCACCGGGCCTAACTTGGTGTGGCCTGTGGCATCAACCCAGACGAACGGAATGGACGTGTTTGAATAAGTTCCCGCAGCCGCAGCGCATCCCATCCACAGCAGGCTCGCCGCGGCGACCAGCGCACCAAGAGAAAATTGTTTCATCACTCTGACGGCGCGGATGACTGATTCGATGTTCATCTTCAAGATCGCTCCCCTGTTCCGGTGATGTAGATGCGGCGCGTTTGGCTCTGCGTTTGGTTCTGCGTTTGGTTCTTTTGAGCCCGCCCGCAATCCGCCATTAAAAACTCTCCCACTCACACATGAAATTTGTTTGCGATGCCGAAGGTCACCCGCGTCCGGGCGGGAAGACGATACCGGAACCGTGGTCGCGCCGGTAACGGCGCATCTCGCGAGAGTCAGCTTAGTTGGCACTGTCATTGTCCGACCGTTATGGTGATCCGCCGCTCGGTGTAGTTCGCAAGCGTCGGCGCCGCATTCGGGCAAGCGCCGCCGGTCGGCTGATTGCACGCGGTCACGGTGATTTGATCGATAGTCTGGATGACACCGAGTTCATCAGGCGTGCTCCTTGCACAGGTCACGGTGGCCGTAAACGGCGCCAGCGAAGTACCTGCATACGTTAGGTTGGTCGCGCCGAAACATACCGCCGGGGATGGACCTATGACACGCAATGTCTGATACGCCCCCCATTCGGTGCCGGCGCGAGCCGCCTGATATGCGCCCGTCCCGAGGACATCCAGCGCGAGGCTGCCCGTCTGAATGGAGTTGATGCGGACGATAAACGCGCCTAACAGCGCGAGTATCACCATCAGAAAAATCGCGGTCGGCAACGCGAAGCCGCGACGCCGTGGAAAGTTAGAATCGATGCGGCGCGCGTTATGGCACATTGCTGACATGCGATTCCTGAAACAGACTGACAGATGCGCCCCCGGCGCCGCTCAACTGCAAATTAAGGGTGACGACGCCATTGCGTCCCTGAACCGCATTCTGATTGTAGGTAATCGTACAGCCGTTGACGTTGCGTGCAAGCTGGGCGTTGCTGCCACTGCCCGGCGGCGTCGGTTGAGCGGCGGCGATGGTGTAGTTCCAGTAGCGCCGGATCTCTTGCAGAACCGGATCGCAAACATAAGTCACCGCATACTGGACGACCTGAAATCGGTTGCCGGGAGAGGCGAGCGGAAAGAGCTTCGCCGCGCTTAGCGTGATCGCCGTTCCATTGTTGCTGGCATACAACGCCCGATTGTTATTCGCAGCCGCGTACGCGTCGGCGCCGGAAAATCCGGTTCCCAGATTGTAAATGACGATCGATTCACCGCCGGCGAACGTCGGCATCGGACTCAGCACGTCAAAGCTCGCATCAGCGACTGCAAAGTCGAGTATGTTGCCCAGACCGCCGCCGGTCGGGGCCGCGCGATAGCGTCCGCCGCCGCTCGTAATCAAAAATTCGAGATAAAACGCTGTGCCGGCGCCGCCCGGATTGGCAACCCGCACGCTGTTGGGCAGCGCTAACTGCAGATCGCGAATGATTCTGCGCAGCGCCGTGTCCGCGACATCGCTTAATTCCGCGCGTCCGACGCTCGCCACATAACTCTCGACGGGGCGGCGGATGAAAACCGCCACGGCTGCGCCCACGATGCTCATGATTGCAATCGCGACAATCATCTCGACGAGCGTGAACCCTGCCCGCCTGGACTTCATCTGAAAATTTTCGATTCGCAGCAATGAAGCGAACGATGCACTTGCGCGCCGCGCGCAGCATTTCGCGCCCGGCGCATGGACCCAAAATCGGCAGCCGTTTTTCATAGGGTCGGCGCGTACTTGGTGCGATAGCCTTGCAGCGATACGCTGATGCCGAGCGGGCCGCTCACGGTCACGGTAATCAGCAGCACATTGGCCTGACCGTTAGCATCGTTCGCTGCAATGCCGCCGAGCCCGGTTGCCGCGACCGTAACATTCGCCGTGTATGCATTTACCCCGCCGATCGCCGTGCCGGTGATGTCGAGTATCGGGTTCATCGAAAAACCGTGATAGTCGTTGACGTTGTCAAACGGAAAGGCGGCGTTATAGCGTGTTTCCCCCTGGCCCGCTTCCGGGCCCACGGCCTCGGGCGTCGTGGCGCACCCGAGCGAACTTGCTGCGGTTGAAACATTCGCGTCGTCCGGATCGCAAAACGTAAACGGCATCAATTGAATTTCTTCGAGCATTGATTCTGCGATCGCCAGCGCCTGCTTCGTGATCAACGGGTCGGTGCTGTAACGCGCAGTGCGGTCAATCGCGATCATGACGCCCGCGAGGGACACGCTGATGATTACGATAAACACGACGAGTTCGATCAGCGTGGTGCCGGCCTGCGTGTAGAGCGAGCGGCGACCCGGCGAATATGAACTCATTTCTGGCCAGCGATGCGAGATCGAGGTGGGGCGCGCGAGCTAGTTGTGCACATAGCCTGTTTCGTTCTCGACTACGATTACGCGCGCGGGATCGCCCGGAACGCTGCTCGTCACCGTGATCGTAACCTGGGCGGCCACCTGACCAAGTCCGCTCATAAAGCTGACATTCGTGGTGGGCGCGAGCGTTACGCCGGCCGGCGCCGACACCTTGAGGGCAACGCCGCTGGTATCTGTCAGTTGAGAGGCGCAACCAGCAGCGTAGGCGACGCTGATATCGCCTACCGCAGGCGAGTTGACGCAGACGAAAACAACTCGACGTTGCGCAATCGCAAGTTTCTGGGCGTAACGCACCGTGGCCGTGGCGCGATCGTAAAAGCCGCGCGATTCAAACGTGTCGCGGGCAGCAAACCGCGGAATCGCAACGGCCGCGACGATGCCAATGATCACCAACGTTACGACCAGTTCGACCATCGTGTAGCCGGCCGATTTCATGTGCTCTCCCTGATGCGGAATAAAAAACGGGGAGTGCCCACAAATCTGGCTCGCCCCGTTTTGACCCGACCTGCGGCTCGGCCGGTCAGCCGCAATTAAACATCTTGCGACCGCCCTTGGTTAGCATCCCGAGACTGAAACGCTGTCAGCACTGCGCGACCTGAATAGCCAGGTTTAGCAACCCGAGCTTGTAGGCGTTGCGCCCGCCACATAAGTGACCGAACACGCAGATGCGCTCGTTAACGTGAAAACACCTAAGACCTGCGTCCATCCATTAAAAGATCCCAAGGCGGCGCCGATACCTGCAGTAGTGGCCACCGGCACTCCACCGGTTGCACCGCTGGTAGTAGTTGGCGTTGCGCCGACCATTGTGCACGCGGTGGCCGCAGTATTACCCGCGGCAAAATACGATGCCTGACAAAGCGCGACCGCAGACACCATGGCCCCGATCATTCCATTCGCAGCAGCGGTGGTGGCGTTCGTGGTTAAGTTGACAAACCGCGGAACGGCGGCGGCGGCGAGGATACCCAAGATCACTATCACGACGACTAATTCCACTAGCGTAAAACCTTTTTGCGGGATTTTCATATCATCCTAAGATTGGTAAGTGTTTAGATTCGGGTCAACGTGCAAATGTCACATGTTCAGAAACGAGCAAACAGGAGTAGTGCAGTTTCTGTGCCAATGTCTAACAGCCCGTCGTTAAAGGGGCTGCAAACACCGGCGAAAAACCGATCGCCGTCGCTTCTGTATAGGTAAACGAACAATTCGCCGCGTCATTGCCGAGTACCTGCAACGTGATCACTGTCCCTGCGGTCGTTGTGCCATATCCTTCTGCCGCACTAATCGTGAGGCCGGCTGCAGTGACGATTCCGTTGACAACAATCGCGGCCGGATATTGGTTGACCATGGTGATGTTGACGCCCTCCATGTTGACCGTCGCCGCACCGGCAGGCGTCCCGGTGGAGTTACAAGCCGGTTGCGCCGTGAGGCAGGCGGCATGCGCTAATGAAGAGGCTCCTTTCATCGCACCCAACGCACCGCTCAACTTGGCAATGCGCGCCTGCGTTTGCAGGGCCGTAAAGCGCGGCAAAGCAGTGGCAGCCAGAATGCCGAGAATGATAATTACGACTATAAGCTCGATTAACGTAAAGCCGATCTGGGTGGGCCGGATCGCTCGCGCTGTGAGTGACATATTCACACCTTCCTGTTGAAGATCGCGACGTAAGCGTCGGAATTTCAACTAATTTTCCGCATAAATTACATACTGCCACAATGACATACTGCCGCATGATACGCCATTGATCGAGCTCAAAACCAAGTAAATCGACGTACCGTGACCAAAGTCACGCCAGAAGGCGATTTTCCGCCGCTAAAACTGTTGTTTTCGTAACGAATTGCGACCCGAAATCGCAATTCCCGGCTCCCCGCCTTTGGTTCGAGGTGAGAAATGCTGGACGGCACATAAACCAGTTCGTGCTCCTTGACCGAGTAATACCAGTTGCCCGGTTTGGGTGTGGCTGTGTATTCGCCCGCATAGTTGGGCGGTGGCTCCTGCAGCCAGCGCATTGGATTTTCGGTTTCCAATTGACCAAGGCCGGGTTGCCGATTCGACATGATCATTTCAGCCATGCGTATTTGCAGGCCCATTTTGACTCCCGCCAACACCGACTCCATGGCGGCTTTTTCCGCGCGCTCTTCCCAATACGTAAAGCGTTCCGCCGCCGCCACGAACAGCAAGCTGACGATGATAATGACCACGGTCAGCTCTATCAAAGTAAACCCGGCGCGCTGCTTATTCGCGCCCCGTATATGAAGTTTCCAGTCGAAATTGTTTCCTTCGCAGGTTGCGCCGCGACGCTCAGAGCGTCTTGCAACACATAACGTGCACATAGCGGCCATCATTTTTTTATCATAGTCTTGCCGAGATCCCACATCGGGAGGAACACACCCAGCGCGAGTATGAGCACCATGATGCCGAGCGCAACGATTAGGATTGGCTCGATCTGCGA
>JANYCE010000243.1 GCA_025360445.1 Betaproteobacteria bacterium | reverse complement strand
GGCGCGCCTCGGCGTTACCGCGGGCGATGTAGTTCGCATCGTGCAGGAGCAAAACGTCGTCGCGCCAGCCGGACGTATCGGTGTCGCGCCAGTGCCGCAAGGTCTGCAAATGCAGTACTCAGTTTCGGTGCAGGGGCGGCTGGTTGACGTGTCTCAATACGAAAACATCGTCGTCAGTGCCGCGACCGGCGGCCAGATCGTGCGGCTCAAAGATATTTCGCGCATCGAACTGGGCGGCGCCGACTATTCGATTAACGTTCAGGAACGCGGCCTGCCCGGCATATTCATTGGTATTTTCCTGCAACCCGATGCAAATGCGCTCGACGTCGCCAAGGGCGTCACGCGCACGATGGACACCCTCGCCTGGTCGTTCCCGCCGGGCATGGTCTATTCGGTGCCTTATACGACGACGCCGTTCGTCACTGAATCGATGAAAGAAGTATTGAAGACGTTGGCTGAGGCGATCGTGCTGGTGCTGATCGTCGTGTTCGTATTTCTGCAAAGCTGGCGCGCGACCCTGATCCCAATGCTCGCGGTGCCGGTATCGTTGCTTGGCACATTTGCGGTATTCACGGCGCTCGGTTTTACAATTAATACGTTAACGCTCTTCGGCCTCGTGCTCGCTATCGGCATCGTCGTCGATGACGCCATCGTGGTGGTCGAAGCGGTCCAGCATAAGCTCGACACTGAAAACCTGTCGGCGCGGGATGCGACTAAAGCGGCGCTCGCAGAGGTTGGCGGACCGGTGGTGGCGATCGCAATCGTGCTCTCAGCCGTCTTCATACCGGTGGCTTTTATGGGCGGCCTCACCGGCCAGTTATACAAGCAATTCGCATTGACGCTGGCAACTTCGGTAATCCTGTCGGCGGTCGTGGCGCTGACACTGACGCCGGCGTTGTGCGCTTTGCTGTTGCATCCGGCCTCACACGCCAAGCCGCAGGGTGCGCTCGGCCGTTTCTTCGACTGGTTCAATCGCATGTTCGCCGCATTTACCCGCCACTATTCGGCGTCAGTGGCCATGTTGATCCGGCGCGCGGTGCTCGTCATGGTGACCTTTGCGGTGATGCTCGGCGTGCTTTACGGAATGCTGAGCACCCGGCCAACCGGTCTGGTGCCGGATGAGGACCAGGGTTATATGTTCGCGGTCGTGCAGTTACCCGCCGGCGCATCGCTCGAGCGCACCAACGCGGCGGTCGCCAAGCTCACCGACATCGTAAATCAGCAGGCGGGCATCAATGGCGTCGCATCGATTGCGGGTTTCAACCTGTTGACCGGACTTGCGACGTCTTATAACGCGACCGCATTTATTCGCTTGAAGCCGTGGGACGAACGGCATGGCAGCGCGGAATCGGCGACGTCGATTTTGCGGGCGTTGACCGGACGCCTGAACAGCGAGATCAAAGATGCCAACATCCTCGTGCTTAACCCGCCGCCGATTCGCGGCCTCGGCACCACTGGCGGCTTCGAGTTCATTCTGCAAAACCGCGCCGGCGGCGATATCGCCGAATTTTCCAAAGTGCTGCAGGGCTTCCTCGGCGAAGCACGCAAACGGCCCGAGCTCGGTTTCGTGTTCGCGAATTTCGACGACCGCGTGCCGCAAATCGAGTACGAGATCGATCGCGATAAAGTCAAAAGTTACGGCATCGTATTGTCAGATGTGTTTTTCACGCTGCAGACTTTCCTCGGTGGATATTACGTCAACGATTTCAATCTGTATGGCCGCACGTTTCGCGTGCAGGCGCAGGCCGAAGGCAGTGCGCGCGCTTATCCCGAGGACGTTAAACGCTATTACGTGCGCAGTTCGTCGGGCACGATGGTGCCGCTCAGCACCATAGTCAAACCCAGGGCAATCAATGCGCCTGAATATTTTCAGCGCTACAACATCTATCGGTCGGCCAGCATCAACGGCGGGGCTGCACCCGGTTACAGTTCGGGGCAGGCCGCGCAGGCGATGGAAGATCTCGCGAAGACGCTGCCGGTGGGTTACAGCTATGAATGGACGGGCGCCACGTTCCAGGAAAAGAAGACAGGCGGTCAAACCGGTTTCATATTTGCGCTGTCGCTGCTGTTTGTGTTCCTCGTGCTCGCCGCGCTTTATGAGTCGTGGGCAATGCCGATCGCCATCCTGCTGGTCATACCATTTGGCGTGCTCGGTGCGTTTTCGGGCCTTGCGATGCGCGATTTCGCGAACAACGTGTACGCGCAAATCGGTCTCATCATGCTGATCGGGCTCGCTGCGAAAAATGCGATCCTGATCGTCGAATTCGCCAAACTCGCGCGCGACCGCGGCGAGTCGATCATTGACGGGGCGCTGCAGGGCGCACGTCTGCGCTTGCGGCCGATTCTAATGACGTCGTTTGCATTTATTCTGGGCACTGTGCCGCTCGCGATCGCCACGGGAGCCGGCGCCGGTGCACGGCAGTCACTGGGCACGACGGTCGTGTTCGGCATGCTGCTCGCGACGATGGTCGGCATCTTCGTCATACCGGTGTTTTATGTAGTGATTCAGCGCATCAGCGAGCGCCGCGGGCCGTTTTCGCGCGATCCGGAACCACCCGTGCCCGTGCTTGCCGCCGAGCCGGAAACCGGCGCATGAAACGGTTCTTGATCGTCGTCCTGAGTGCGCTGCTGGCGGCATGCGTGATGGGCCCCCAGTACAAGCGGCCGGACGTGCAGACGCCGGCGGAGTTTCGCGGGCAGGCAGCGCCGCTTGATCAAAAGTCGCTCGCCGATCTCGCGTGGTGGGACCTTTACCGCGACCCGGTGCTGGGGAAGTTGATCAAAACTGCGCTGCAACAAAATTTCGACGTAAGAATCGCTCTCGCGCGCACCGAAGAATTTCGCGCAGTGGCGGGGATCAGCGGGCTGGGATCGATCCCGCAGGTTGCGGCCGGCGGCGGCGCCACGCGTTCGCGCATCTCGACCGTCGGACCGACACCGTTGCCGGGTACTACCGCGCCGACGCGCACCACCTACATTGCCGAGCTCGACGTCTCCTATGAAATCGATCTATGGCGGCGCATTGCCAACCTGAATGCAGCCGCACGCGCCGATCTTATTGCGTCTGAATTCGCGCGCGACACGACTCGCGTCACCGTCATTGCCAATGTCGCTACCGTTTATTTCAACCTGCGCGCACTCGACCAGTTATTGTTCGTGACGATACGCACGGTCGGCACGCGTGAAAAATTTGTCGAGCTCACGCGTGCGCAGTTCAACCGCGGCGTGGTGTCGGGCCTCGACGTCAATCGCGCTGAAGCAAGTCTCGCCACCGCGCGCGCGGCGCTGCCTGATTTAAAAAGCCAGATCGCGCAGGCTGAAAATCTGCTGCAACTTCTGCTGGGTGAAAACCCCGCGCCGATATTGCGCGCGGCGGCGACTGATGCACAATATTTTCCGGCGCCGCCCGAGGTGCCGGCTGGGTTGCCCGCGGCACTGCTCGAGCGGCGGCCCGACCTGCGGCAATCCGAAAATGCGCTTATTGGCGCCAACGCGCGGTTGAAAGCCATCAAGGCGTCGTTATATCCGACCGTGTCTTTAACGGGTTCATACGGCTCGCAAAGCGCGGCACTGACGAATCTTTTCACGGGGCCCGCCAAAATATGGTCGTTTGGGCTGGGCCTGCTGCAGCCGATCATCGACGTCAACCGCAACCGGTTCCAGGTCGACATATTCACGGCCCGTGAACGCGCGGCAATACTTCAATACCAGCAAACCGTGGCACAGGCGTTTCGCGAGGTCTCCGATGCGCTC
>JANYCE010000210.1 GCA_025360445.1 Betaproteobacteria bacterium | reverse complement strand
ACCGCGCGTAAAAATTCCGTGACCCGCATGCTGGAGGATTCCACAACGAATAAGGTGCTCGAGAAGACATCGATACCGGTCGAGGTGATCGCTGGCGAAGCGGTCTCAAAATTCGAGCGATACGGACTTCCCACCGGCCTCGGCGTCGCAATTGCGCTGGGCATAGTCGCCGTAGTGGACTGATCAATGCGCCTCTGAACGTGCGATGACTGTGCGCACACGCGACGAAGCTGACCACGGAAACTTGACTGCAGTCGCAAGCGCGGCCTGAGCGGAGGGCGAACCGTCGGATGCAATCAGAATTTGGTGCTGCTTCGAAATCGCCATACTGCTCTCCTCAAATATTAGTTTTACTGGTGCGTTGTTGCGCGGCACGACACCACCAGTATTCCCGGCGATCGACTCCGATCAGGGCCTGAACCGGGATAAACCAATTGCAGACCACGGCAGGCGCGCAATAAATGCCGGTGTCTTGCTCGCATACAGAACATATTCCTCGCCAAACTCAACGATCGAATCGCGTTCCTCACGCCGTGCCAGGTGCAGATACATAAACACCAGCATCGGAAACATCACGAGCGTCACGAGCGTCGGCCACTGAAACAAAAAACCCGTCATGATCAGAATGAAGCCCCCGTACTGGGGGTGCCGCACGCGCGCGTAGGGTCCGGTCGTCGCCAGCTTGTGATCGCGCTGTGCCGCATACAACACCTTCCACGCCGAGGCCAGCAGCCAGAAGCCCGCGACGATCAGAATGTTGCTGATGATGTGAAATGGTCCGAAGTGTGGATTCGCGTCCCAGCCAAACATTGATTCAAACAAATGGCCTGCATCGTGCGACAGCCAGTCGATGCCGGGAAAACGCGTCGACAGCCACCCCGAGAACAAATAGATCGTCAGTGGAAAGCCATACATTTCGGTAAAGAGAGCTACTAAAAAAGCCGAGAATGCGCCGAAGGAACGCCAGTCACGCGACGACTGCGGTTTGGCAAAGCTGAACACGAAAATGATGAACACCAGAGAATTAATGATCACCAGCGTCCACAATCCATAGCCGGGCTCAGTGGTGTGAGCCATGCGCTTTCTCGTTTGTAGTTTCGTTTGAAGCTTCCACAGTCCCATGACCGCCATGGCCATGACCGCGGTGCATGAACACGTGCATCAACGGACACGCAAGCAACACAAGCCATATCCCATAAGTTGAGAACCACCCTGACAAGTGGGCCCTGTGCTCGGCAACCAGGAAAAACACTGCGATGATCAGGAAGACGATCAAGGCAATATTCGCCCTGGACTTTATCGCCCCGATGCCACCAGTCGATGCATGCTCGTGTTTCATACACGACTCCCTGTGGGTTGTAAGCCTTGGAGGTGTCGCGGGTTAGCCGTGGATCAGCGGTAGACCACCACCGGAATCTTGGAATGTGTCAGCACTTGCTGGGTGACGCTGCCCATCAGCAGCCTGGAAATACCGCGGCGGCCGTGCGAGGCCATAAAAATCAGGTCGCACTTTTGTTTTTTCGCCGTGATGATAATGCCCTCGTAGGCAGAGGAAGCATTCATCACTACTGAGGCAAAGCGCACACCCGCCGCCTTGGCTATCTTGCCGATCGCGTCCACGTGCTTTTGTCCTGCTTCACGCAACCGATCATCGGCTCTATCGATCACCGATTGATCGAACGCGTAACCTTCGACGTATAGGGGATCCAGCAATTCGACCGCGCGATAGGCGGTGACTTTGGCGCCTAACGCACGTGCAAGAGCAACACCAGCTTTGGCAGCCTTGTGGGAAATCGCAGAACCGTCGGTGGAAATCAGAATGTGCTTAAACATGGATTAGCCTTTAAACAAATGGGTTGGTATGGCAGTCGTCGGCGGGATGCCTGAACGCTACTTAGCGGGCATAAACTCCATTGCGTGATCGTGCTGCATCATTTGCTCCATCATCATCTGCATCATGTCCATGCGATTTTCCATCATTGCGTGGCGCTTCATCATGTCGCCACCCGCCATGCCGTCTTTCTTGGCATCCATCATGCTGTGGTGACCGCCGCCCGCCATCATCGGGCCGCCCATGCCTCGCATCGACTTCATGCCTTCCTGCATTGCCTGCATTGCCTGCATGTGCTCATTCATCAGCTTCTGACGTTCCTTCGAGTCCGTCGTCTTATGGATTTTGACCATCTGCCCCTGCATTAGTTTCATTCGCCAACAAGCCTGAGGGAAGTTGTAAAGCCTGATTTTCGGGCGCTTTGCATGTTCGTCACTGTGAGCGGTGCGCAGCGGCAGTGTTTGATATAAATCAAACACTGCGCATTCATATGGCACATTAACCTTCGTCCGGCGCTTATAACCAACGCTATCAGACCCTGGCGTCGCACGGCATCGAGCCGGGCTTATTTCAACAGCGCCTCAAAAGACTGCACGCTGAATCCCTGCATACGTTTGTCGCCGACGAGTATCAGCGGGACGCCGCGGCCGTTGAGCGCCTCAAACTGCGCACGATTCTGCGCTGACGCCTCGATATCGTATTCAACATACGCAATCTTATGACGCTCAAAATAGGCGCGTGCCTTGCGGCAATACGGGCACCATTGGGTCGAATACATGACCACCGGACTGTCGACTTGCACGCGAGCTTCCTCCGCCGCAGCCGGCTCGTACAGATATTGCACGGCGGCCGGCAGCACTCCAAAAAACAGTGCCAACAACAAAACAATTGGCAGATAGCGAGTTTTGTTCATGAGGTTTGCGCCAGCTATCAAGTTCGATACTAACTAACGTCGTTTGCGGAAGCCATTAACCCTGATCGTTCGTCTAAACATTATCACTGGTAACTGAGACTTCCCGCGCCGTACGACGTAGCTAACTGTCAAACTGCGCGGTCATCATCGTTAACTTCTCATAGGCGACAGGGCCTTTTCACTTGCGCAATTTAGGTGCGGCGCCCTCGTCGGCGAGTGCAGTCACCGAGGTGATCGTGTTGCGTGTGCGTTCCGCGACGAATTTAAAAGCCACCTGCTTACCCGGCTGCAGGCGGTCGAAAAGACGTTTGTCCTTGACCTTAAAATCCATCGTCATGCCAGGCATGTTGTGATCGCTGATCTGGCCGTGCGTCAATGTGACTTCGCCCTTTGTGCGATCCACACTCCGAACTGTGCCAACACCGGAGTGTGCGGTGGTGTCGCCGAAGGCGATTGGCGATGTGGCCAGCATGATAATCACGGCGGCTATGCTCGAAAATTTTTTCATTTCTATTCTGACTATTATTTCTCGATGCGTTGAATGATGAAAGCACCGTTGATCTTTTCGACGTCGAACTTGACCTTGTCGCCGGCGACGACCTGCTCGAGCATTGCCTGATCCTTGACCTGAAAAACCATGGTCATCGCCGGCATATCGAGGTTTTTGATCGGGCCATGCTTGACGGTGATTTTTTTCGCATCTTTGTCGACTTTGCGGATTTCGCCTTCCGTCAGCACAGCGCCGGTGGCCGCCCTGGCATCGGTTTTTATATGATGGGCATCATCCGCAAAGGCGGCATGCGACAGAGTCAGACCCAGCGTTGCTGCAAAAATAAGAGCGCGAACTTTCATGGTGCTTCTCCTTGAAGTTGATGTTGAGTGCCGTACATTTTGAATCTGATTACGACTTCGTTCCAGCTTTGGCCACCGTTATTTTTCCAACCATGCCGGCCTGATAGTGCCCCGCGATCAGGCACGCGAAGTCGAAGTTGCCGGCGCGATTGAACGTCCAGATGATCGCCCCCGTCTTGCCCGGCGCGATGTGCGCCATGTACGGTTCGTCATGCTCCATGCCCGGGAACTTCACCATCAGGGCGGCGTGTTCGTCGAGGACTGGCTTGGTGCCTATTACCATCTCGTGCAAAAGTTTGCCGTCGTTCTTCATGACGAACTTGATGGTGTCGCCTTCTTTTACGTCGATCTTGTCCGGTGTAAACCGCATGTTGTCCGTCATGGTCATAGTGATCGTGCGTTTGACCGCCCCGGCATCCCCAGCTATGCCCCACGCTTTCTGTTCTTTCTTCACCGTGGTTTTTTTTGCCCCGTCTTTTTCATCGCCATGCGCGAGCGCGGCAACACTCGTCACGGACAACGCGGCAATCAACATGAATAACATCGTTTTCATCAGGTGGCTCCTTTAAAAGTTTAAAAATAAGTGTAAAGGTCAATGTCCGGCATGGCCCGTGGGTTTACGAACTTTTACTTCTACGTTGGCAGGCTTGGCGCCGACCTTCGTTTGCACCGGCATCGACTGCCCGCCTTCGGATTTAAAACGTTGTGGTTCCGCGAGCGGGCCAGTCCATTCGTAGGCTTGCGTACCGACGGGCTGCTGATACCAGCCCGGGTCTTTGTAGTCGCCTGGCTGTTGTTCCTTGCGCACCTTGACGGTGGTAAACATCCCGCCCATCTCGACCCCGCCGTAAGGTCCCTGGCCGGTCATCATCGGCAGGGTGTTGTCCGGCAGCGGCATTTCCATTTCCGCCATGTCCGCCATGCCGCGTTCGCCCATCACCATGTAGTCGGGGATCAGCGACGTAATTTTTTTTGCAATGCCGCGGTGCTCGACTCCGATCATGGTGGGCACGTCATGCCCCATCGCATTCATGGTGTGATGGCTCTTGTGACAGTGAAACGCCCAATCGCCCGCTTCATCGGCGAGGAACTCGATCTGCCGCATCTGACCCACGGCCACATCGGTGGTCACTTCGTACCAGCGCGTGCTCTTCGGCGTCGGTCCGCCGTCGGTGCCGGTGACGAGAAACTCATGTCCGTGCAGGTGTATCGGGTGATTGGTCATGGTGAGATTGCCGATGCGGATGCGCACCTTGTCATTGAGCCGCACATTCAAGGAATCGATGCCCGGAAAGGCGCGGCTGTTCCACGTCCACAGGTTGAAGTCCAGCATGGTGCTGATTTTCGGCGTGAACGCACCTGGTTCAATGTCATAGGCATTTAATAGAAAGCAAAAGTCGCGATTAACTTCGTCGATCAGCGGGTGTTTTGGCCTGGGGTGCGTAACCCAGAAGCCCATCATGCCCATCGCCATCTGCGTCGATTCGTCCGCATGCGGGTGATACATGAAGGTGCCGGGGCGGCGCGCGACGAACTCGTAGACGTAAGTCTTGCCGGCAGGGATTTGCTTCTGGTTCAGTCCACCCACGCCATCCATGCCGTTGGGCAGGCGCTGGCCGTGCCAGTGGATGGTGGTGTGCTCGGGCAACTTGTTGGTGACGAACAATCGCACGCGGTCGCCTTCCACCACTTCGATCGTCGGCCCCGGCGATTGGCCGTTGTAGCCCCACAGGTGCGCTTTCATGCCGGGCGCGATTTCGCGCACCACGGGTTCGGCCACCAGATGAAACTCTTTAACACCGTTGTTCATGCGCCACGGCAAGGTCCAGCCGTTGAGTGTTACGACCGGATTGTACGAACGGCCATTGGCGGGAATCAGCGGCGGCTGCGTATCAGCCTTGTCCATCGTCACCGGTTCGGGTAAAGCGGCGAGCGCCACTTTGCTCACGGCCGCGGCGGCGATTGCTGCGCCTGCGACCCCTGCGCCTTTAAAAAACTCTCGTCGGGATATCATGTTAGCTGTCCTTTTTTTATCAATGGCCCGCGCCGCCTGTTGGCACGGTCAAGTCGCCCTTCGCGGCCGCGCTCATGGCGGGCTTTCCAATCAACGACATCTGCAGATCGCTTTGGGCCAGCCAGAAATCGCGCAGCGCTTCGATGTAACTGTTGACACTCGCAATTTGCGAACGGGCATCGGCGAGCAAATCGAACACGCCGATCAGCATGCCGTTGTAACGGAGCTGGTTTTCTTCGGCGATGCGCTTGCGGATCGGCACGATCTCATCACGGTAGTGGCGAGCGATGTCGTAGCTCGTGCGATACCCTTTGTAGGTTTCGCGCACTTCCGAGCGTGCGTTAATCGCCGATTCCGCTGCACGATTAACAGACTGCATATAAATCGCTTCGGCTTTGGCCACCTTCGCGCCGCCCCAATCGAAAATAGGCAATTCGAAGCTGACTTCAAAACCCTTCTTATATGGAGCGGAGCGTTGCCCCTCCAACACACGGGCCGGGCCAAATTCCAGCGCGTTAATGAAGCGCGTCGTTTTAGTCAATCCCAGGTTTTTCGCTACTGCCTCGGTTTGCAGACGCATCGCCCGCAAATCCAGGCGCTGCTCCATTGCCATTTGTTCGACCTCGGGCAGATCGTCAGCACCCTTTGGCAGGTCTGGAAGACGCTCGGGCAACTTGAACTCGATCTGCGCACCCCACAGCCCGAGCAGGCGTGTGAGTTGCTCGCGGGCTACGGTCTGCATCTTCGCCGCACGGGCGACGTTGAGCACTGCGTCGGCGTAAAACCCTTGTTCGCGCGCCTGGTTTAGTTTGCTCCAGTTGCCGGCTTGCGCCATACGGCGCGCGAGTTCGGCGCCGGCATCCGCCGCCGATTTCACTTGCTGCATATAGCGCACAGTCTCATCAGCGGCCACTGCGGTGAACCAGGCTTTGCGTGTTTCGGAAGCGAGACGCAATACGTCCAGCGCGACCTGTTGCTGTATCTGCGCGAAGCGGCGCTTCTCCATTTCTACTGCAAGCGGTATCGTCACCAGCGAAAAGATGTTGAACGTCAGCGCCTGCTCGATCTTGTAGTCATCGCCAAGGCGCGCCCGCAGCATCGAGAAATGTGGATTTCGCAAGCGCCCCGCCTGCACGAGATCCGCCTCGGAGACCCCCAAGTCACCAAAGCCCGCCTGCAAACCCTTGTTGTTCAACAATGCAACTTGCACTGCGTCGTCAACTGACAGGGGTTTCGCGAGTAGCTCGGCTACGCGTTTGTCGATGGTGTCGCGATCGGCGTCGGTCTTCACCCATTTGACGTCCTTGCCGGAGCGCTCTTTGGTGATTTGCTCGACGGCGGTCATGCCGCCATCTTTGGAGAACGTTGTGCAGCCACCCAGCGCAAACGCAGCGAGCGCAGCGCACGCCAGCCGCCTTGGCGGCGGACAAATTTGTTTAATCATCATTGTCGCTTTCTCACTTCATCTGATGGCCGGAATGGCCACCCTGGGTTGTCGGTTTAATTTGCGGCACAGACGGTTGAACCGGCTTGGCGGATTGATCCGCAGCGGGCGCCGGTGCCTGCGCTTCCTTCGCGTAAACCTGCCAGCCGCCGATTTTTTCGACCAGTTCGTTGGCCGCTTTCCACGAAGTGACCTGTTCGTCACCGAGTGGTTGATATTGCTTTAGCGGAGAAACGTAGATAACCGGCGGCACGCTCACCTTGGGATCGGCGGGATCGGGTCGCGCCGTCTGCTGCGCCAAGGCGGGCGCAGCAAGTGCCATTGCAGCCACATACAAACAAAATATTTTTAATGATCTCATCACAGTCCTCGTAACCTGGGTTCACCATGCATGACTCCACGCGCGGACAAAAGCGCATGAAAGCAAGCGACGATTCAGGAGCCGCGGGTTCGTCGTAGCAGCGCGCGGTCAGCGCACTGAAGACGTACGGAAGCCGCTAGGCTGCGAACTGCGAGGGCGGGCGTTGCAACTGTTCGGGGGTGAACAGCGAGGGATGAATTGCGAAAGTGAGAGGAGGTGTTTGGACTATATCGAGCATTACATCGATGGCCACTGAAGCCAGCGCCGGCGCCGAGCACGCTTGACACTGACTGCAACCGTCACAGGCCTTATCAGTGTCGGCAGACGCGTGCTGATGGTCGGCGTGATCGTGTTCG
>JANYCE010000185.1 GCA_025360445.1 Betaproteobacteria bacterium | reverse complement strand
CGCCGACTAATTGGACCCCTAGCGGGAGTCCGAGCGGACCGTGGCCGAACGGAATTGTCAGGCACGGCAACCGCAGCAGCGTCCACAGCAATCCAAAGGTCGGATCGCCGGTGATGTCGACCGTGGGGGCTTCTCCGCGCGCGCTGGGCGCGAGCAGAATGTCGTAATCGCGGAACACGTCCGCAATCCGGGCGCGGCTGCGTTCGGCCGCGGCACAACCCGCTTCGTACTGATTGCGCGTTATTTTGCCGCCGGCGGCAATGCGGCTGGTCAGGGGGGATGAAATCAACTCGGGGTGGCGTGTGCGCTCGAAGCTGAGCGCGCGAAAAAACTCGTAGGAGCTTATTTCGATCTGGACTCGGTTCAACTCGTCAAAACCGGAATCCAAGACCAGCTCGGAAACATGGGCCCCCGCCGCTGCAAGCTTGCGCGTAGCCCGTTCGAGATTTTCCCGGGTTGCGTCATCGGCTTCGCTCCACCACGGAGTACGGCACAGGCCTACGCGCGGCCTGGCGTTGCCGCTGCCACCGAAAGGCGTGGGCGGAAGACCGGTCAACTCCTCAAGAATCAACGACGCATCCGGAACGGTTCGCGACAGGATTCCAATCGTGTCGAGCGATTCGGACAGAAACTTGAGCCCTGCGCGGTTGATGAGGCCGAACGAGGGCTTGAACCCCACGACACCGCAATAGGCGGCCGGACGGATGATCGATGAAGACGTCTGCGTGCCCAGGGCGACCGGGACCATAAAATCGGCGACCGCCGCCGCAGACCCGCTCGAGGACCCGCCCGGGGAACGCAGCGGATTCAACGGATGACGCGTCTTGTTGGGGTGACGGGTGGCGAATTCCGTTGAAACCGTTTTGCCCAGAATCAATCCGCCGAACTCGCGGATCTGCGCCACGCACGCCGCATCGCAAGCCGGCGCGTTGCCCTTGTAAATCGGCGAGCCGTACTCGGTCGGCATGTCATGCGTATCGATGACATCCTTGATGCCGACCGGTATGCCGTGTACGCGGGAGCGCCGCGGTAGTTTGTCGATCGCGCGCGCCGCCGCGAGCGCTTGCGCGGGATCGATGTAGGCCCAGGCCTGAACGTCACCTTCCCTGGTGGTGATGCGCTCGAGGCACGACGCCACCAAGGCCTCGCATGTCAGCTTGCCGTCCGCGATGGCCCTGGCCGCTGCGGTCGCGGAAAGCTTATGCGCTGCATCGACGGCCTTCATCGGTTGTGCGGAGCCCGTGCCAACTATGCGACCAGCGTCGGATGCCGATCGACCCACTTCGTTTCCCGCTCGTACGCGTGGCCGACGCGGTAGAGGAAAGCCTCGCTGAATGGCTTGCCGACGATCTGCATGCCCAGCGGCAGTCCCGCACGGCTGAAACCGACCGGGATCGCGAGCGCGGGACTGCCGGTTACGTTAAATGGCGCCCGCGCCTGGCGGCCGTACGTGCGATCGATTTCCGCGGGGTCGTTGATGCGGCAGGCGGGATCCAATGCGCTCGCGGTTATCACGACGTCGATATCCGAAAACAGCGCATGAAACGCACGCGTCAGCTTGGCGCGCACGCGGAGCGCATTGATGTAGTCCGCCGCACTGATAAAAGCGCCTGACAAAAAACGCTCCCGCGTGAGGCGGGCATAATCTTGGGGTCGCTCCTGCAGCCATTTTTCATGGATTGCGTAAGCCTCCGCGGTCAGGATGGTGCGGTTGCAAGCCGCGTATTCACCCAGCGGCGCGGTTTCGATCTCCTTCACACTCGCGCCCAGCCCGGCGAGCACCTTCAGTGCTGCTTCGATGCCGTCCACCATTTCCGCGTCGCCCTCAATGTCACGCGTGTAGAAGTGACGGATGACGCCGATTCTCAACCCGTTGACGCCGAGCCCGAGAGCCGCCGTGTAGTTGCCTGCGCGGGTATCGGCGCTGGCGGGGTCGAGCGCATCGTGCCCGGCGATGAGGTCGAGCATTAACGCGTTGTCATTGACGGTGCGCGTAAGCGGGCCGACATGATCGAGCGAGTACGCGAGCGGAAACACGCCGCGTCGGCTGACCAGACCGTAAGTGCCCTTCATGCCGACGACCCCGCACATCGTCGCCGGATTGCGTATCGAGCCCCCGGTGTCGGAGCCGATGGCGGCCGGCACAAAGCCCGCGGCCGTTGCCGCGCCGGAGCCGCTCGACGATCCGCCGCAAAAATGATCGCGATTCCATGGATTGCGGGCGGGCGGCCAGGGTAAATCGAAACAGGGGCCGCCGGTGGCGAACTCATGCGTTGACAGCTTGCCCATGAACACTCCGCCTGCCGCACGCAGCTTTTGCGTCACGGCACTGTCGGTGGCAGCGACGTTGTCCGCGAGTATCTTCGAATGCGCCGTGGTGGGAAGGCCGGCGTAATCGACGATATCCTTGAGGCCATAGGGCACACCGTGCAACGGACCGCGCCATCGCCCGCGCGCGATTTCCGTTTCCGCGCGCCGCGCATCCTCCAACGCAATTTCCGGCGTGAAGCGAAGAAACGCGTTGAGTCTGCCGTCGTATTTCTCCACGCGAGCTATCAGCGCGTTTGCGTATTCGACAGGCGAGAGTTTTTTGCTGCGCAGTAATTCGCTCGCTTCAGCAACACTGAGATAGGCGAGATCGCTCATCGGTCTTCGCATCCGTCCAGTCGGAAAACATGCGACGGCTCGTCGGCCGGCGTCAGACTCTCTGTCGGCAGCGCGACGCGGCGCTGCCGCGCGGTCTGCGTTGCGCGCAGCAATTGCTGCAGATGCTCGTCCGTGAGCCGGGTGAGGCCCGCACGAACGGCCATAACGCGCACCTCATTTAGAGTGAGGTCTTTTGGCATGGTGCACCTCCTTGCAAAAACGGGTTCAAAATAGTCTCCGTGTTATGCTGATTATTGTCGTGAAGCAGACGAGCATTCGTCCGCTGTCTGCGTGCTGCTAAACCTAATATTGCCGCGCTGTAAGGTTTGATCACAGCATCGTTCAAATTCGTCGATCAGTTCTGCAAATGGCCAAATCCGGCCGCTCGGGAGAAAATGCATGAACGCGAAATCACTTGCCGTCGCAAGCCTCTGCCTGCTGTTCGGATCCGCCGCGTGGGCGCCTGTCGCCGTGGCCGCGCAATGGCCCGAGCGCACGATCCGGGCGATTGTTCCGTGGGCCCCGGGCGGCAGCACGGATGTCGTGGGCCGGCTCGTCGCGGCGGACCTTACGACGCGTCTCAAGCAGACGGTGGTCATAGATAACCGAGCCGGCGCCGGCAGCATCATCGGCTTGCAAATTGCCGCTCAATCGCCGCCCGACGGCTACACGATATTGATTACCTCGACAGCGTACGGTTTCCTGATCGACAAGCCGAACCCGCCCGTCGATCTGGTCGAATCGTTTGCTCCGGTCGCGATGCTTGGTTACTCCGACGGCGCATTTACCGTTACGCCTACGCTTCCCGTCAAGTCCGTCAAGGAGCTGCTCGCGCTGGCCAAGGCGAAGCCGGGTATGCTGAGCTACGCCTCGTCGGGCACCGGCGGTTTCCCGCACTTGAATACGGAATTGCTCAAGATCATTACCGGCGTCGATATATTGCACGTGCCTTATCAGGGCGG
>JANYCE010000172.1 GCA_025360445.1 Betaproteobacteria bacterium | reverse complement strand
GAAATGGGCATGCCGGCCGGCTGTGAGTTTCTCGACATGATTACGCCGCAGTACATCGCCGATCACGTGTCGTGGGGCGCCATTGGCGCACGCACAACGGAGAGCCAGATCCATCGCGAGCTCGCGTCCGGCCTGTCATGCCCGGTGGGGTTCAAAAATGGCACCGACGGTAATATCAAAATCGCAATCGACGCGATTCGCGCGGCGCAGGCCCCGCATCATTTTCTGTCGGTCACTAAAGCGGGGCACTCGGCGATCGTGTCGACCGCCGGTAACGAGGATTGCCACATCATATTGCGCGGCGGCAAGGCGCCGAACTTTGACGCGCCAAGCGTTGATGCCGCGGGAAAGGGGCTGGCCGAAGCTGGTCTCGCGCAACGTTTGATGATTGATTTCAGTCACGCCAATTCAAGCAAGGATCCGCAGAAGCAGGTTGATGTCGGCGGCGATGTAGCAATCCAGCTGGCGGGCGGCGATGACCGCATATTCGGCGTCATGGTCGAGAGCCACCTCAAAGCGGGCCGCCAGGACTTGATACCGGGCAAGCCTCTTGTCTACGGCCAAAGTATTACCGACGGCTGCATTAGCTGGGAAGACAGCCAAAAATTGCTCGACACGTTAGCCGACGGCGTGCGCAAGCGCCGCATCAAGACGATGGAAGCCGAACATTAGCGTTTGATTGCAGTTATAAAAAAACCGGAGCGTGCATGACGGATAACGCGAATGCGGGAAGCGGACGCGAGTTGCTCGCTGTGCTCGAAGACCTCGGCGGTGGCGGCGCATTCGCGGATCAGATTTTCAGCCTGGTCGGACGCTCGCAGTTTTTTGCGGAATTTAACCGTGATGACGTTAATTTGCTCGCCGGCTACATGCGCATTTACCACGCCGAGCCCGGTAAAACGATTATCCGTGAAGGCGATATCGGCGATTACATGCTGTTGGTGATCCGCGGCGAAGTCGACATTTACAAGAAAAATCTTATGGGCGACAAGCAGCTCATGACATCGGTGATGCAGGGCATGACGCTGGGCGAAATGTCCATGATCGATGGCGAACCGCGCTTTGCCAGCTGCGTTGCACTTAAGGAAACCACGTTCGGCGTACTCACGCGCGATGACATGGTAAAAATCATTCTCGAGAAACCCAGTCTGGGCTCGAAGATCCTTATAAAGCTCGTCACAATGCTGTCACAGCGCCTGCGCCATACGAGCGCCACGTTGTTGCAGTACATGAGCAACCCTTAGCGTTATCGCGTCCAAGACGCGATAACGCTAAGCGAACGCGGGCGGCTGCGTTGATACAACAATGCGCGATTCGATTGTTACGGCTCGCTGTTGCTATTTTTGCGATCGGGATAGCGGCTCAAGCCGGTACACGCGCAGCCTCCATCTCGGCGGTTGACGACCGTGGAGTGACGATCACGATAGCCGCGCCGGCGCACCGCATCGTTGCACTCGCCCCATCGATTACCGAACTCGTCTTCGCAGCCGGCGCCGGCGCTAATTTAATAGGGGTGCCGCGGTTTAGCGATTTTCCGGTTGCCGCCAAATTGATTGCGCCAATTGGTGACGCATCCCGGATCGACCTTGAACGCGTGCTGAGCCTCAGGCCGGACCTGGTCGTCGCGTGGAAAACCGGCAACCACGCAGCCGATTTTGAACGCCTCGAGCAGCTTGGCTTTACGGTTTTCGTTGCTGAACCGGCGACGCTCCCCGCCATTCCCCGTCTATTGCGTGCCATCGGCGCTCTCGCTGGCAAAGACGCGGCGGCTGAAAAGTCGGCGGTTGAATTCGAACGCGGCATCGCGGCGCTCACGGCGCAATACAGAAACCGCGCGCCGGTGCGGGTGTTTTATGAAATATGGCACGCCCCAATGATGACGGTCAGCGGCGGGCATCTGATCAGCGATGTCATCACGCTGTGCGGGGGCCGCAACGTCTTTAGTGCGGCCCCCGTGCTGACGCCGATTGTTTCGCTCGAAAGCGTGATGGCGGCACAACCGCACGTTGTTTTAGGCGGTAGTTCGGCGACGACGCCCGAAGCGTTTGTCGCGCCGTGGCTGCGTGATAAGCGCTATGCGGGGCTGCGCAATGTGCGGGCATTATTTGTCGATCCCGATTACATTCAACGCCAGACGCCGCGGGTTCTGCAAGGCGCCCGCATCGTGTGCGAGCATCTCGAGCAGGTGCGCTCCGGACGGGCAAACCGCTGACTACTTTAAAAGTTGGCAAGCAGCGAAGCGACATGCGTCAAACGCGATGTTTTCCCTGCTGCCAGAACACCTCATCGCCGCCTGCATGAAGGTTCAAGGTGCGCGAGAGCACGAACAAAAGATCGGACAAACGATTCAGATATTGCAATAGCGGCGGCGCCACCTGATCGGTTTTTGTGAGCGTGACGATCGCACGCTCTGCGCGCCGGCACACGGTGCGCGCAACATGCGCAAGGCTCGCGGCACGCGAGCCGGCAGGCAGGATGAAATCCTTGAGCGGCGGCAGGTCGGCATTGAAAGCATCGAGCGCTTGTTCCAGGCGCTTGCTGTGGGTCTCGCTCATGATCGCGTGGCCGGGCACGCTAAGTTCGCCGCCGAGATCGAACAAATCGTGCTGCACGCCGTCGAGACAGGCGCGTATCGCGGGCGGCAGGTCTTCGCACATCAAAACGCCGATCACGCTGTTAAGTTCATCGACCCCGCCGATTGCGTCGATGCGCGGTGCGTCTTTCGCAATGCGCGAGCCATCGGCAAGACCGGTAGTGCCGGCATCGCCGGTGCGCGTATAAATTCGAGTGAGGCGGTTGGACATGGCGGGCAAGATTAAGTGAAATGTTTCTGCCGCGCAACCGCGCATCGCAGGGCCAGAATAGAAATGGCAGCGCGTGGACGAAGAGGTAAAGACGCAAAGTCGCGGACATGCCGCAGCTGTTCTCACGTAGAGCGTGCGCGCTGCACACGTGAGCCGCTACAATGCGGCTGGCGCCTTGCGAAGACGCGCAGACCGGCGCCGCGCATCATGAAAATGAGAAAAAGTAATTTTAACGTTTACGCCGCGGCCCTGGGGGCAGGCATCATGCTCGGCGCGGCGATATACACAAGCGGCGCTTTGGCGGCTGTAAACGCAGGCGGCGCGGTGGCAGCCGCAAACGCAGGCGGCGCGGTGGCAGCCGCAGCAGAAATCGCCCCGCTGGCCTGGTGGGTGTGGCCGTTGTCGTTGTTCGCGCTGTGTTTCGTGCTGGGCATGATCGCCGTTCCAGCGGGCGTCGGTGGCGGGGTGCTGTTTGTGCCGATCGTCAGCGGCTTCTTTCCGTTTCATCTCGATTTTGTGCGCGGCGCCGGTCTGCTTGTCGCGCTCGCGAGCGCTGTAGCGGCGTCGCCCGGTTTGCTGCGCGCGGGGCTCGCCGACCTTCGGCTTGCGCTGCCATTGGCGTTGCTCGCATCGGCGAGTTCGATTGTGGGCGCGCTGGTGGGGCTCGCGCTGCCGGCCGCGGCCGTGCAAACAGCGCTCGGCGTGACCATATTGTGCATAGTTGTGCTCATGTGGCTGGCGAAGAAATCCGAGTTTCCGAATATCCAGCAATCTGATTCGCTCGCCGCGGCGCTTGGCATACACGGCGTCTTTTACGATGCCGTGCACCGCCGTGAAATCACGTGGAAGGTTCATCGCACGCCGCTGGGTCTCGGGCTGTTCGTAGGCATCGGTGTGCTGGCCGGATTGTTCGGGCTTGGCGCAGGCTGGGCCAATGTGCCGGCGCTTAATTTAGTAATGGGCGTGCCGCTGCGATTGTCCGCAGGCAGCAGCGGATTTATTCTGTCGATTGTCGATTCGTCCGCAGTGTGGGTATATATCAACAAAGGCGCGGTGCTTGCAATCATCGCCGCCCCGTCGGTGATCGGGATGATGCTTGGCGCATTTATCGGTGCCCGGTTATTGACGATCGTCAAAGCATCAACGATACGCAGCCTCGTCATTGCATTGCTGCTACTCGCAGGCTTACGCGCGCTTGCGAAGGGAACCGGGGTGTGGGCGTGAAACAAAACACGAACGACAACGCCGGGCGGATTCACGTCTCACCGGAACAATTGCGCTATGCAAAAGTACTTAACGCCGGCATGCGGGCCGGGCTGGTTGTGCTGGTTGCGGGACTTTTTGCTTATGTCAGCGGCTTGGTTCCTGCGCATGTGCCGCTCGAGCAATTGCCCGCATTGTGGACGCTGTCGGCGCCTGAGTATCTGCGCGCTACCGGCATGCCCGACGGTTGGGGCTGGCTGCATATGCTCGATAGCGGCGACGCCTTGCCGCTCGTCGGCATCGCAATTCTGGCGGGTGTTTCCGGGGTGTGTTTCCTGGTTTTATTGCCACTCTATTTCTCAAACCGCGATCCAATCTACTTTTCGATAGCCGCACTGGAGATCGGCGTGCTCGCGCTCGCGGCCTCCGGTATTTTGACGTCAGGCCATTAAATTCGATTTGCGTCGATGCCCGGCGTAGAGAGGCGGCGAAGAGGTTTTCCAGTATAATCAAGTGTGTTTTTTGCCGACCTTGAGGACTCAAGAAGATGAATATGATCAACGCTGTCGTGGCCGCCGCGCTGGTGCTCTCTGCAATGCCAGCCTCCGCTGCGGACGCCGATGCATCTGCCGGCAAACAGAAGACCGCGATGTGCGCGGGCTGTCATGGCATTGAGGGTTACAAGACTGCGTTTCCTGCCGTGTATCACGTGCCCAAGCTCGGCGGTCAGCACGCGTCTTATATCGTCAAGGCGCTGCAGGCCTATAAGTCTGGCGAACGCAGCCATCCGACCATGCGCGCCATCGCGGCCGGTCTTACAGACAAAGACATGGCCGATCTCGCTGCGTACTATGCCGCGGACGAAACCAAAACGGCCGGCAAATAAAGGTGAACATCATGCTGAAAGTTTCGATTGCAGTGGCAGCCTTTGCGTTCGCTTGCTCCGCCAACGCGGCTGACCCGGCAGCCGGCAAGGAAAAATCCAAGGTCTGCGCGGCATGTCATGGTGAAACCGGTATCAGCCTGGCGCCTGATTTTCCGAAACTGGCAGGTCAATACAACGACTATCTGGTGCGCGCGCTGAATGACTACAAAACGGGTGTGCGAAAAAATCCGATCATGGCCGGGCAAGTCGCCAATCTGAAGAGAGAAGACATCGCAAACCTGGCCGCTTTTTACTCGAGCCAACGGGCTCTTGCGACGAAGTATTGAGCCGCAGCAGGTGGATATAAGGCCGGATGGGCGCAAGCCGTCCGGCTTTTTTTTATCGAAAATTTATTTGCATTTCGGTAGTGTGACGCGCGAGCTGTTTGGCATGGAGGAGAACATGAGATTGCGGATTGCATGGTGCGCTTTGATCTGCGGCTGCTGGCCGGTCGCTACCGTGTTTGCGCAGGGATATCCGGCAAAGCCGGTGCGCCTCGCGTCGTACCGTATCCGGCAGGCGGCGTGAACGACATTATTGCGCGCTTGCTTGCACAAAAACTCGGCGATGCACTTGGGCAGCAGATCGTCATCGACAATCGGCCGGGGGCGGGCGGCAACCTTGGTACTGATCACGTCGCGAAATCGGCGCCAGACGGCTATACATTGCTGTCCGGCGGCGTCGGCAGCCTGACCATGAACCCGGGCTTGGGCAAAGTTCCGTACGACACAATGCGCGATTTCGCTCCTATCGCACTTATTGCAAACGCACCTAATGTGCTGACGGTTCACCCATCGTTGCCGGTGCGGTCAACGGGTGAGCACACAGGGTCCAGCGATATTGTTAATCCACCACAACCACGGCGTGACCGACAATTTAAAAAGCGAGGCATTCGACTACGCCGAGCTCGGCTATTCGATGTTCGTGCCGAATCTCTACCAACTGCTCTGCTATCCGGGCAAGCATCATCTCGGCCGGGGCCAGGACATTCAGAAAGAAACGTCCGATCCGCAGTTTGTTGCTGTCAATAATAAGGCGTGGGATTTTTTGGCTGCGCAGCCGGAGGTTGATCCGGCGCGCATAGGTGTGATTGGTTACTGCATGGGCGGCAGGCTGGGCGTGCATTTCGTCGCGCAAAAACCCGCGGTCAAGGCGTTTGCGGCGTATTACCCGTCGATTAAAGACGAACCCGAAACTCCGATCCGGCCGCGTCACCCGATTTCGGTCGCGCGCGAATTAAAATGTCCGAGTCTCATTATCTACGGCGGCAAGGACCACCTGAGTCCAAATGACGTGCAATTACGCGTGTGGCAAGGATTTTTAGCGAACGGTCAGCCACTGGAATGGCACTTCTACTCCGAAGGCCTGCTTGGCTTCGTAGCGCCGCAGTCCGATGGTTATCAGCCGCACCTGGCAAAACTCGTGCGGCCGATCGCAACCGAATATCTGACTCGGCAGCTCGAGGTTTAATGCCGTTTAGCTGGTCACTTCGAAAACTTGCTCTTGAGGCAACTGAGATAAAGCGCCTGATCCGGCGCACCGCCAATCCGTTGCGCTTGCCAGATCGTGTCACCCAGACATTCAAGCACTGCATGTTTCGCAGCGTGCTCAGACCCGCTGACGGTGACCATGCGCTCGAATTCCGCGCGCACGCCGGGCGGCTGGTCGATCGCCAATTGCTCCTCAATTGCCAGATGCAGAGAAAGATGCAGGAAGGGATTGATACCGCCGTCCGCTGGCGCGTAATCGCGGTCGAGATTTTTCTCCGCATCATCGAGCAGCGCATGGTATTCGGGATGCGTTCCGATCACGTTCAGCGCAACTTGTTCCATCGCGCTCAGCGCATCGCTATTGCGATATTTCCTCCAGGCGTCGAAAAAAAACCGGCGCGCTTGATCGCGGGAGGGATTAAACATCGTCGCATGTGCCTAATAAATAAAAGCGTGATGCAAAGTCACGATTCCGGCCTGGAACGCGGGGCTGGATGAACGCTGACGACAGGCACGGGCCTCGTCTTGCGGGTGTATTCGCACAAGTCATTAATAATGCAGACGGGGCATTCGGGCGTGCGCGACTTGCAAACGTAGCGGCCGTGCAGGATCAGCCAATGATGCGCACGCAGCTTGAATTCGTCCGGCACCAGTTTGTTCAATTTATTTTCCACCGCGAGCACGTCTTTGCCGGTGCCGATGCCGGTGCGGTTGGCGACGCGGAAAATATGGGTATCGACAGCGATGGTGGACTCGCCGAATGCAATGTTGAGTACGACATTAGCGGTTTTGCGCCCCACGCCTGGCAGCCGTTCGAGTTCCTCGCGCGTCTTCGGCACTGCGCCGGCGTGCTCTTCGATCAGCAGCTTGCACAGCGCCAGAATGTTTTTCGCTTTGGTGCGATAAAGCCCGATGCGCTTGATGTGGCCTTCGAGTCCCGCAGCGCTGAGTTGCAAAATCGCCGCCGGAGTCCTTGCCACCGCGTAAAGTCCGCGAGTCGCAAGATTGACGCTCTTGTCGGTCGCCTGGGCAGAGAGCACCACTGCCACCAGCAACTCAAACGCATCCCGGTATACGAGTTCGCCACGCGGCTCAGGATTGGCGGCGCGCAGCCTCTCGAATATGGCAATACGTTTGGATAAATTCATTCAAGGATGCATGAGTGGTAATGGTATCAGTGCTACTCGCACGGGTTGCATACAGACTGCTGCAGGGCGCGCAGGTTCTCATGCATGACACCACCGGCACTGCCGTAATTTTTATGACACGCAAATATGTATGCGTTAGGCTTGAGCGCGGCCGCCAACAATATGCCTTACAACGCTGCGGCTGACAGTTTTTCGCACCGGCAGATCGTTAGCGCAAGCATTATGTCACACGGGCGCGCATGGCATGTTAATTGCAGCGTCGTAAAGAAGGCGGTTACTTAACGCGGCAGAAATGAAAGCGCACTCATGGATGGCAAGGCTCCACGACAATTTGAAATAGGTTCGTACTTCGTAAATCGACAGCGCGGACACTGGGTCGCATTGGGAGTCGCTTTGTTGTTGCTCGTAGGGGCTATCGATTTCGCGACCGGCTTCAAGCTGCGCCTCACCGTTTTGTACTTAGTGCCGCTGCTCGTTTTGACCTGGGTAACCGGACGTTTGTTTGGTCTTTTGATGGCGATATTCGCTTGCACCTCGCGGGGCTACATGGACGCGGTGGGCGGGCGTTATCTCGACCATCCTTCGTTGCTGTATTGGGATTGGGCAGCCGTCTTCGCGGGCTTCGCGCTCCTCGTCGGCGGGGTCAGCGAACTGCGTAAGGCGCTGGATCAGGCGCAGTTCGAATCGCGTAAGGATACGTTGACCGGTCTTGTGAACAAAGGCGGGTTCTATCAGGTCGTCAGCGCGGAAATCGAGGTATGCCGCCGCTACCAGCGCACCCTGTCGATTGCATACATCGTTTGCGATAACTTCAAGGCGGTCAACGATAAATTCGGCCATCACGTTGGCGATGATTTACTGCGCGTGATTTCCAAGACGATGTTGCGCAAACTGCGCTCATCCGACCTCCCCGGAAGGCTCGGCGGCGACGAATTCGCGGT
>JANYCE010000166.1 GCA_025360445.1 Betaproteobacteria bacterium | reverse complement strand
CGTCGCCATGCAACTGCGCATTTTCGAGCGCCAACGTATTGCCGCCAACACTGACACCGCCGGTGATCATCTGGAAATTCTGCGCGAGACTCAGCGTGAACGCGGCCGGCTGGCCGGCCATGGGCATATCCCACTGCCATTGGCCAGCCGCATTGCCGGGAACGATCCAATAAAAGATCTTGCTCTTTTTGTCACGACCGACCGGCTTATCGGGCGCATCCATGACGAGTTGTTCGTCCGGCCGCCATTCGCCCATATGGTAGTCGTGCGTTACCACACGCGTGCCGGGCTTGAGCGTAGCCAGCAGGCGCGGGCGCACCATCAAATTCACTTCGGGCAAGAGGTAAATCGTCACCACGCTGGCGGCGGTCAAATCCGTTTCGTACAAGTCGCGCTCATAAAATGCGGCGCGATCCGCAACCCCGGCGCTGGCCGCGCGCTTATTCGCCAGTTCGACGAGCCGCCGGTCAAGATCCACGCCGAATCCACGCGCGCCGTATTTCTGCGCAGCGGTGATGACCATGCGCCCATCGCCGGAGCCAAGATCGATTACATAATCGGCAGGTCCAACTCTGGCGACCTGCAGCATCCGGTCAACCACATTTTGCGGCGTCTGCACGTAAGGTGTATCGCCAAAATCCTGCGCTGACACATGAGACCACGTCATGATCATTAAACCCGCGGTCAAAACGGCACGGCATACCCTCGTTGCTTGCGAATGCGATCTGTTCATATTATCGACTGGCGCCCGCGAACCGCACGTCGCCGCCAGACTGGCCGGTCTTCGCGGCGCGCATCGCGTTCCATTCATATTGGCCCTGCGTGCGAGTGCCCGTCAGTTTAATGCTGCCTTCGATGCTGCCGCCCGTCACACGGCCGGTAAAATCATGTTTCAGCAAGATCCCGTTAACGTCCGCCGTAAAATTGCCGCTGATTTGTTCACCCCGTAATTTAGCGTCCTGCAGCTTTACGGTTCGGCCGCCAATTTTTACGACGCCTCCGATCACCTGAAAGTTCTGCTCAAGCACCATCTCATAGGTCTGCGGTTTGCCGGCGACGGTGGCCTGCCACTGCCACGGACCGATCACGCGTGCCGGCACGACCCAAAAGTAAATTGTGCTGGTGCCGGGCCCGCCATTGCCGCCGTATTTGTCTGCAACTTCCAGATTCGCTGTTTCATCGGCGCGCCACTCGTCCATCGAGAAATCGTGCGACACGATGCGCGTGCCCGGCTTGAGATCTAGAATCTTCGGCCGCAAATCGAGGTTGACGCGCGGGAGCAAGTACATGGTAATCACCGTCGCTTCGGAAAAATCGGTGTCGAATAAATTGCGCTGGTAGAACGACACGCGATCGCTGACGCCGGCCCGCGCGGCGTTTTCGACGCTATCCTTGATACGCACCGGATTTAAATCAACACCGAACCCGCGCGCGCCAAATTGCCTGGCTGCGGTAACCACGATGCGGCCATCACCTGAACCCAGGTCGATGACATAGTCCTGCGGCGTGATCCTGGCCATTTGCAGCATGCGGTCGACTACCACCTGCGGGGTCGGCACATAAGGCACACCTGAATCGGCCGCGAGCGCAACGTTCGCAAATCCCGCAATACACGCCATGGTCGCCGCGCGAAGAATACCGCTCAACAAGCTTTGCATCCTGTCCTCCAACGTTGAATTGCGCTTTGACCCGCTCTCGCGCCGAAGATTGATCTCTGGTAGATTCCGCGCTCAACTTTAACCATTCAATCGGTGCCGGCTCCGTCCAAACGCGCCGTCATTATACCCGAGCGTTATTTCTTCAAGATATGCTGAACACGATCATTTTTGTTACCGGCGCGGCAATTCTCGCACTCGAATTAATTGCGTCGCGCATCCTCACGCCGTATTTCGGCGTGAGCCTTTATATCTGGAGCGGAATACTTTCGATTACGCTTGTTTCTCTGGCGGCCGGCTATTGGCGCGGCGGCGTGCTTGCGACGGGCAAGGCCAGCCATGCGCCGACTCCCGAAAAACTCGTCTATCTGTTTGCGCGAATGCCGGCGATCGCATCGCTTGCTATCGTCGCCGCCAGCCTTGCCTATCCGTATCTGTTTCATCGGCTCGCGCAATTCGACCTGGTGGCGGGCGCGTTCATCGCCTGCATCGTGCTGCTGTTTTTGCCGCTGTTCGTAACGTCGGCCATGAACCCACTGCTGGTGGCGATATTGTTGCGGCATTCCGCGGCGCGCGGCGAACTCGCCGATGCGGGTGCGGGCCGCGTGTTCTTTATCAGCACGCTGGGCTCTGTTGCGGGCGTGATCGTGACTGCGTTCGGCCTCATTCAGTATATGAGCAATTTTGCGGCGGCATTGATTGTCGCAGCGCTGCTCGCGGCGCTGCCGCTCGTCATGCTGTTTGGCTCGTCGATCCGGATCGCGCAGCGCAAGCGTCTCACGATAACGGCCAGCGTAGCGCTGGTCGCGTCGCTTGGCCTGCTGGCAGGTGCGAATGCGTACACCGACCGGCTGTGGCCCGCGATCTATAGCGGCGCGCAATGGCGCATTGAATCCGTCTACCGTTCGTCGTTTGGCACCGTAAAAGTGCTGCGCAGCGGGCCGCGCGATAACGAGCCGTTTACGCGCATGTATTTTCAGGACGGCCTGGTTCAAAACATCGTTGGCGCGACCAACCGCTCGCTTTCCTTGTATACGTACGCGCTCGAGGCGCTGGCGTATTCATACCGGCCGGATTTACGCACGGTGCTGGTGCTCGGCATCGGTGCCGGCATGGTGCCGATGCGCCTCGCCGGCCGCGGCGTCGACGTCACAACCGTCGATATCGACTCGGCGTCATTGCGCGCGGCGACCGACGTGTTCGGCTTCGACTCAACGAAAGTTCGCGCAGTCCAGGCCGATGCGCGCACGTTCTTGCGCTCGTGCGAGGGCGGCTATGACGTCGTGGTGGTTGATCTGTTCCACGGTGACGGCGTGCCGGACTATCTCGTAACGCGGGATTTTTTTCGCGATCTTAAACGCTGCCTCGGCACCGAAGGCATTGCGGTATTCAATACGTTTGCAGACCTTGATCAGCCACGCGCCTACGCGCACTTTCTGACTACGCTCAAAAGCGAACTGCCCTATGTCACGCTGTATCGACCTGACTATGGAATCGCATCACATATCAACAGCTTTATAGTAGCCGGGGCCGCCGCCTTGCCAAGCCCTGCCGGGGATGATCTCGGCCATGTGCCGCCGCGCCATCTGCCCACACTGTCGGCGATGCTGCGCAAGCCAATCCCGCTCGATCAGCGACTGCTTGCTCACGGGCGCGCCATTACCGACTCGAACAACCCGGTCGCCATGGATCTCGCCGCGAGTCAGTTAATCAACCGCCGTTACATTGTAGAAGCGCTGCCGGCCGCGTTTTTCGTAAATTAAAGTCCGTCAGATCTCGACCTGCGTGCCGAGCTCGATCACGCGGTTGGCCGGAATTTTGAAATACTCGACAATGCTGCCTGCGTTGCGGGTCATGGTTGCAAACAACCGATCGCGCCATAACGCCATGCCGTCGCCGGGCGTGGGTACGACGGTCTCCCGGCTCACGAAGAACGACGTTTCAAGCAAATTAAACCCGGCGCCGTCGATCGTGATAAGTGCCAGCGTTTGCGGCACGTCTACCGTGTCCTTGAAGCCGTAAGACAGCTTGAGCCGGTGGCAATTGTTGCCCAGCGACTCGATGCTCACGCGTTCTTCGAACGGCACTCGCGGCACGTCATGCACTACAACAGTCAGGAAAATGACGCGCTCATGGATGACTTTGTTATGCGCAAGATTGTGCAGCAGCGCGTGCGGAGTGGAGTCCGGATCGCCGATCAGGAAAATCGCCGTGCCCTCCACCCGGTGCGGCGGGTGTTGAAACAGCATCTTCAAAAACGGCTCGAGCTTTAACGAGGACTTGCGCAGGTGCTCAAACAAAATCTCGCGGCCGCGCCGCCACGTGACCATCATGGTGAAGATAAGGCCGCCCATGACCAGCGAAAACCAGCCGCCGTCTATAAACTTGAACAGATTTGCTGCGAAGAACGCGACGTCGATCAGCAGAAAAAAGGCGGTCGCCAGCAGGCAGGTCGTCAAACTGTAGCCCCAGCCGAAGCGAATAACGAAAAAGGTCAGCAGCGTAGTGATCGTCATGGTGCCGGCTACCGCCAGACCGTACGCGGAGGCCAGATTCGACGACGAACCAAAACCGATAACGGCCGCGATGATCGCAATGAGCAGCGTCCAGTTGATCGCCGGAATGTAGATCTGGCCGAATTCGGTGTCGGAAGTCTGGATGATATTCATGCGCGGCAGGAAGCCGAGCTGGATCGCCTGCCGCGTCATCGAGTAGGCGCCCGATATCACTGCCTGCGATGCGATCACCGTCGCGGCGGTCGCCAGAACCACCATCGGCAATAATGCCCAGCCGGGAAACATCAGGAAAAACGGATTCTCGACCGCCTGCGGATTCACGATCAGCAACGCGCCCTGCCCAAAATAATTGAGGGCGAGTCCCGGCAGCACGCACGCAAACCATGCAACCCGAATGGGTGCCTTGCCGAAGTGGCCCATATCAGCGTACAGCGCCTCCGCGCCGGTAACCGCAAGAAATACTCCTCCGAGCACCGCGAACGACGCGAAGCCATGCTGGGTCAGGAAAGCATAGGCGTGCAGAGGATTGACGGCTTGCATGATCTGCGGAGCCCGCACGATATTGACAACGCCGATGAAACCCAGCACTACGAACCAGACGATCATCACCGGGCCGAACAACGCGCCCACGGTCGCAGTACCGCGGCGCTGAATCGCGAAGAGCGCAATCAATACCGCGACAGTCAGTGGAATAACGTAGGGTTTTAATCCCGGTGCGGCTACCTCGAGACCTTCGATCGCGCTTAACACCGAGATCGCAGGAGTGAGCACGCCATCGCCGTAAAAAAGCGCTGCGCCGAACACACCCAGCACGGCGAGTGGACCGCTCCATCCTGCGCGGTCTTTCACCGATGCCGCCGCGAGTGCGAGCAGCGCCATGATGCCGCCTTCGCCGCGATTGTCGGCCCGCATGATGAGGATCACGTATTTGACAGACACGATTATCATCAACGCCCAGAAGATGGCCGACACGCCGCCCATGACATTCGCAGGGGAAAACGGGATGCCGTAGCTGGGGTTGAATACTTCCTTGGCTGCGTATAACGGACTCGTGCCGATGTCGCCGTATACGATGCCGAGCGCGGCGAGCGCCAGAGCCCCCCGCGATTGCTTCGATTGATGCACCTGATCCATCTTGGAGTGACCTTTTATGAAAAAACCAGCATTTACGTTATGGCTAGTGTAGTGCTTCACTCAAACAACCCATCCCCACCTCGGTCCTCCCCTTGAAGGGGAGGATGAGACAAGCGCGCTGCGCGAAAACGTTGCCCACCTCGGTCCTCCCCTTGAAGGCATAGGCATCTACACATCTTTCTTCAAATTGAGCCGTAGGGCGTAATAACCAACGGGCATTGCGCCGATGAATTTCAATCGCGGCACACTACCGCGACAAATCATCGAAAAGCACCCCTGAGCGGGCTTG
>JANYCE010000156.1 GCA_025360445.1 Betaproteobacteria bacterium | reverse complement strand
GCCATGGATAAAGCAGATGGGGTTTGAAAGCGCTGTCCTGCGGCCAGGCCCCGCCATGACGTGATTCGACGGCCTCGATTTTTGTCAGCACCTCCGCCGCCTGTGCGGCGCCAATCGCGGCTACCGGGCATAGAAAGCCGTCGCGCCGGTAGCGGGCTTGCGCTTCAAGAGTCAGCGACTTGAAGGAGGCCGGGGCGCCGTCATGAGCTCCCGGCGCGAGAGTGGTCAAATGTTGTGTCTGCACTGTGCTCGCTCCTTTGTAACTCGCCTCGTTAATCGATTTAATCGTGCAAAGCCGACTTTTATTTGAGGCGCTCTACATTATGCATGAAACTTTTGCGGGCGAATTTATGTTTTCAGAACATTAAACTGCGTAGTACGATGCCCGCTTATATCTTCGCAATCAGTTAAAACGCCGAGCTAAAAAATTAACCGGGGGAAGCATGGCTAAGGCGCTTTTTGTAGGGATTACCGGCAATGCCGTGGTGCACAGCGACCGCGATAATTTCGACGTCGATACGCGGTTCCGCATGGCCAAAGAAGCAGGCTTCGACTATTACGACAAGACGCCACCGACCGGGGAGCTGGAAATTTATCATAAAGCAAGTGCTAAACACGATCTGCCGATTCGAGCCGGTGGTTTTTATTACACGCGAGGCCGCGATGAACCACTGCTCGAATGGCATCTGCGCATCGCGAAAGAGCTCGGATCCGTAGTGCAAAACATCCAGATAAAGCCTAAAGATGCAAACGGCAAGCCAGTAACGGACGAAGAAGTTGCAGATAGCTATTTGTTTGCGGCTGAGCTCGGCGACAAACTCGGTGTGGTGCCGAGCTTCGAAGTGCATATTAATATGTGGTCAGAACATTTCGGCCGGGTATCGCGCGTTGGCGAGCTGGTTGAGCGGCGCGGCGTCAAGTTCAATATCACGCTCGACCACTCCCACGTGATCTTCAAAATCGATAATCCGCTCGAGCAGGAAGTGCAGCACATGCGAGCCGACGTGGAAGCGGGCCGGGTCGTGCTGGACCCTTTCAAGCCCGGCAATGTGGCGAGCGAGTGGATAGCGCGTAATTACGTCAGCCATGCGCACGCGCGCCCCGCGGTTCCGGCGAACCCGGTCAACATCTGGGCCAAACACCCCGACGGCAGCTTTGGCCGCGGAGTGCAATACCCGTTTATTAAACCGGCATTCGGCGAGTGGCACTCGGAGTGGGACGAGGCGCGGCTCGCACCCTGGAAGGAAGTCGTGCGCCAGTTGCTCGCTCATCATTCGGCGCGAGACGATAGCGCGCTTGGCCAGATCTCGATGGAAATTATTCCGGCGCCGGATTATGGCGGCGGCGCAAAGTACTCGTTGATCGAAGACAACATTGCGTGCGCCGCATGGATACGCAACTGTTGGGCTGAGGTACAAAACCCGGACATGTGACGCCGGGGTAGTATCTTTCCGGCGCACTGTCATCATATCCGCGAGCGTTTGTTAAACTCAACGCTCATTTCAGATTGGAGTTACGCATGCAAGTCAAAGCCGCGGTAGCACATACAGCCGGCGCACCGCTTACGATTGAAACGGTCGATCTCGCAGGCCCTCGTGCGGGTGAGGTACTAGTCGAAATTAAGGCGACTGGTATTTGCCACACCGACGAATTCACGCGTTCAGGCGCCGACCCGGAAGGCCTGTTCCCCGCGATTCTCGGTCATGAGGGCGCGGGCGTCGTTGTGGACATCGGCAAGGATGTCACGAGCCTGCGGAAAGGCGACCATGTGATTCCGCTTTACACGCCAGAATGCCGGCAGTGTGAATATTGTTTGAGCGGCAAAACGAATTTGTGCCAGGCGATACGCGTGACACAAGGGCAGGGCGTGATGCCGGACGGCAGCAGCCGCTTTTCGATGGGCGGCAAACAGATTTTTCATTACATGGGCACTTCGACTTTTTCGAACTACACGGTGGTGCCCGAGATCGCGCTGGCGAAGATACGCGAAGACGCGCCGTTCGATAAAGTCTGCTACATCGGCTGCGGCGTCACCACCGGCATCGGTGCGGTGATTAACACCGCGAAAGTCGAACCGGGCGCCAACGTCGTGGTGTTCGGCCTCGGCGGAATCGGACTTAACGTGATACAGGGCGCGCGCCTGGCGGGTGCCAACATGATCATCGGCGTCGATCTCAACACTTCGCGCAAATCGCTCGCCGAAAAATTCGGCATGACGCATTTTGTGAATCCCAAAGAGGTCGAAGGCGATCTCGTGC
>JANYCE010000164.1 GCA_025360445.1 Betaproteobacteria bacterium | reverse complement strand
CCAGCAATTGCACCTGAATCGCGAATTCGTCTTCGCTGTAGAGGGCTGACGTCGCTTCGTCGAGCACCAGAATAGGCGCGTCTTTGAGCACCACGCGCGCAAACGCCACGCGCTGACGCTGGCCGCCTGACAGTTTGACCCCGCGTTCTCCGACGTGCGCGTCGTAGCCCGTGCGGTCGCGCCAGTCTCGCAAGCCAACAATGAACTCGTGCGCGTGCGACTTGCGCGCGGCGGATTGGATGTCTGCATCGCTTGCCGCCGGACGCCCGTAGCGGATGTTGGCCGCGATGGAGCGATGCAGAAGCGAGGTGTCCTGGGTCACCATGCCAATAGCGGCGCGCAGGCTCTCCTGGGTAACATCGCGGATGTCCTGGCCATCGATAAAGATATGGCCCTGCGCTACGTCGTAGAAGCGAAGCAGCAGATTGACGAGTGTCGACTTGCCCGCGCCCGAGCGGCCGACCAATCCTACCCGCTCGCCGCGCGCGATCGTGAAATCGAGATGATCGAGCACGGGCTTGCCGGTACCATGGTGGTAGTCGAATGTGACCTTGTCGAAACGGATCTCGCCCTTCAATACTTTAAGCGCGCGTGCGCCGGATCGGTCAACGCCGCTGTGCGGGACGGCGATGGTCTGCATGCCTTCCTGCACGACGCCGATGTTTTCGAAAATGCCGGTAATTTCCCAGCTTACCCAGCCGGCGATGTTGACGATGTGCCACGCCAGTGGCAATGCGGTCGCCACTACGCCCGCACCGATCGCGCCCTGCGTCCATAGCCAAATGCCGACGATCGACGTGGCGGTCAACAGCATTGCGTTCATGATCGACAGCCACAGCATGAAATGCGTGATGAGTCGCATATGCGCGGCCATCGCGACCTGATGGTCGTCGACTACCTCGCGCACATGCGCATCCTCGTCAGCCATCCTCGCGAATAGCTTGACTGTGAGGATATTGGTGTAACTGTCGACGATTCGTCCCATGACGAGCGAACGCGCCTCCGAGCTCGACTTCGCCAGATCGCGCATGCGCGGCACGAAATAACGCAGGAAAACGAGATAGCCGAGAAACCAAAACAGCGTGGGCAGGCTGAGCCGCCAGTCAGCCGTCGCCATGAGTACAAATGCGCCGATGCCGTAGACCCCGATGTAAAAAGCCGCGCGGATGCTCGACATGACGCTTTCGCGCAGCGAGTTGGCGGTCTGCATTACGCGCTGTGCGATGCGGCCGGCGAAATCGTTTTGGAAGAAGGGTAGATTCTGGCGCACGACGTGCCAGTGGCTTTGCCAGCGGATCATGTTCGTCACGCCCGGCAGCAGCACATTCTGGCGGATCGCGACATCGGCAAAAATGACGACCGGTCGAATGATAAGGATGAGCCCGATCATGCCAATCAGCATCGGCGCATTTTGTGCGATAGCCGCGTGGCGATCGGTAATTTCCATTAACGCGACGAGCCTGCCGATAAAAACGGGAATCACCATGTCTATCAGCGCGACCGCGAGGCTGATTGCGAATACCGCCAGATACCATCCCTTCGTTTGCCGGATGAAGTGCCAGTAAAAAGCGATCAGGCCAGGCGGCGGAAGGCCCGGCCCGGTGGTGGCGGTGCCGCGGATGCGTGATTGAAGAAAGCGGAACATGGGTGACGCCGGGTATCTGCGAAAAAAGTTATGACGGGTAACGCACTGGTGCCAAGGGTGCCAAGGGTGCGTCAACCCAAGCGAGAACCCGACGGTAAAAGCCGGCCCTCACTGAGGCGCGGGTGGCATGTCTCATCATTTGCCTGCGAGCACGCGTTGCAGTTCGTCAGGTATTCGCGGCGTGCGAACTTTGCGCTCACCGCACACGAGCAAAACGAAGTTGTCGGCAAGTATTTCTTCGGGGTGGATGATATAGCGCGTGTTAAGCCCGATCGCGCTGAAATATTCGGGCACGCTGGCCGCATCAAGCAATACCAGCGCAGCGCCCGCCCGGCCCGCCATCCAGTCGTTGCCCGTACCCATCACTGCCAACAGCTTAAACAGCAGCCGCTCGAGAAAAGTGCCGGGCAGCGCGGGATCGAACACGTCTTCCTGCGCGAACAGCACCGGGTAAAAGGTCAGCGGCGCGCCGCCGCGTTGCAGAGTGATGCAATAACGGGTTTCCGGTGCATCCGGATTGGTGATACGGCGTGCGGCCAGGTCGGCAGGCCATTTCAATGGTCCGCAATCGCGATAACCAACGATGGCATAGAGTGCAGTGCGGCGTGCGGGCGCATGGCGGGAAATGATATGGAAAAGCTCGTGAATGAGGATGCGCTCGAGTTCGTCGACCGCGACCTCCATGTACCACCGCGGAATTACGATTGCGTTGCCGCGGGTGTAGGCGGTTTCGGCTTCTTCGCGGCCGGTCGTCTTAACGAACCAGACTTCTTTTGGCAGTTGTAATTGCAATGGCTTGAGTTGCGCGCTGATTCTTGCGATCGAAGCAGATAGTTGACTTACGTCAGAGGCGGACCAGTCGAGCGCCTGTCCGGCGGCGAACGCAAGAAATTCACTTTCCGTGACCCGGCCGCGTCGTCCGGTGCGCGCCGAGCGATCATACGCGCCCATCGCGGCCACAAAGTCATCGCTGCTGCTGAGCCGCAAACGGCTTTCGTCCGCGGAGGCGAAGCGGGCGATGGTCGTGCCGTAAAGCGGTACGGTTTGCGCAGTCGCGGGAACAACGAAGCCGAGTGCGAGGAAAAACGTCAACCAAACGGCATTTCGGGCGACGCGGATTTTCGCTTTAACAGTTGCGCAGGCACCTCGCCTGCATGCTTTAACACGGCAGGCGTGGGCGCTTGCGCTGCAAACGTTTGTTAAGCGGCGGCGAGGTGTGCGTGCGGTTGCTCGCGAATCGGCGCGTTGATTAGGGCGGCAAAGATGCCGGGCGCGATGGCGATCATTCATACCGCATTATAGTTGCCGGTGCGATCGTAGATGAGGCCGGCGAGCCCACATGCCGAAAAAGCTGCCGAATCTGACGAGAGAAAACACGTAGCCGCCGGGCAGCGCCGGATAGCGCGCGGCCGAACACCACGCCAACGAAGGAAGCGCGATGCGCCTTAAAGTGCGTCGCAGACTGCCGACGTGACTATTTCCGTCGTCGCTTCGCCGCCCAGGTCGGGCGTGTGGATTTTTTTCGCGGTGACGGCCTCAATCGCCGTCATCATGCGCACCGCCGCGTCTTTTTCGCCGAGGTGCTCGAGCATCATCGACGCGGTCCAGAAAGTCGCGATCGGATTGGCGATGCCTTTACCCGTGATGTCGAACGCCGAGCCGTGAATGGGCTCGAACATCGACGGAAAGGTGCGCTCGGGATTGAGGTTTGCGGTCGGCGCGATACCAAGGCTACCTGACAACGCGGCGGCGAGATCCGACAAAATATCCGCGTGCAGATTGGTCGCGACGAAAGTGTCGAGCAGGTAAGGCTTCAACACCATCTGCGTCGTAATCGCATCGACGAGCACGCGCTGGGTTTCGACTTGCGGATAATGTTTCGCGACTTCGTAAAATATCTGGTCCCACATGACCATGCCGTGGCGCTGCGCATTCGACTTGGTGACGAGCGTTAAATGCTTGCGCGGCCGCTTGCTCGCAAGCTCGAACGCGAAACGGTGAATGCGTTCGACGCCGTT
>JANYCE010000134.1 GCA_025360445.1 Betaproteobacteria bacterium | reverse complement strand
GCCTTTTACCTGAAGGGGGTTGCGCCCAAGCACGTCACGCTCAACCAGATCTTCGCCGGCATGATGCCTTATATGCTGATCGTTATTATGTGCATGGTGATCATGTACATCTGGCCCGGCATGACGTTGTGGCTGCCGAATTATCTCTACGGGGGAGGCTGAGCCGGCTTGTCCCGTTGTACCAACACGATGCAAACGGGGCAGCCGTACGCTGCCCTGTTTTTTTGAACCCGCGGCGGTGATGCACGCGAACATCGACGTGAACGAAAAACGACTCGCGTGGTGGCGCTGGAGTGCGTTTGCGCTCGGCTGCTGCGCATTCTTTATTTCTTTTTTTCATCGTGTGTCGACCGGTGCCATCGCCGCTGATTTGCAGCAGGAATTTGCGCTCGGCGCTGCGGCCTTGGGCACGCTCGGCGCCACGTATTTTTACGTGTATGCGCTGATGCAAGTGCCCGCGGGCGTGCTTGCCGATACGCTGGGTCCGCGTGTCACGCTGACGTTCGGCATGGTCATCGCCGGCGTCGGATCCATTGCGTACGGGCTCGCAGAGAGCTTTACGATGGCGGCGATTGCGCGAACGCTCGCGGGCCTCGGCGTGGCCGGCGTGTTTGTCTGCACGCTCAAGCTGCACTCAAACTGGTTCCACGAAAAGCGTTTCGCCACCGCGGTCGGTGCGGCCAATGTGTCCGGAATTATCGGTGCATTGGCCGCGACAGCGCCGCTCGCGTGGCTGATCACTATCGTTTCCTGGCGCAGCGTTTTCATCGCGCTCGGGGCGGTGTCGCTGTTGCTGGCAGTTGCCATCTGGTTTTGCGTGCGCGAATCCCCGTCTGCCGAAGCGCCGCGCGTTGCGCAGCCGGAAAACTGGCGCCGCGCGCTTGCGCAGGTCGCGGCAAATCCTGCGACGTGGCCTCCGTTCTGGGTCAACGTCGGAATATCCGGTTCTTACATGACGTTCATCGGTTTGTGGGCAGCGCCTTTTCTTATTCATGCACACGGGATGAGTCCCATCGAGGCGGGCCGTTACACGGCGTTAACACTGATTGCTTTCGCTTGCAGCGCGCCGTTAATAGGTTGGTTATCAGATCGCTTGAACATGCGGCGGCCGCTCGTCATTGCGTTCGCGATTGCTTTTACGGCGACCGGCCTGGTGTGGCTCGCGCTGCCTATGCCGAGCTCGACTGCCGCCGTGTTTGCAGCGGTAATCACGGGTCTCGCCGTACCCGGGTTCACATTGACATGGTCGATTGCAAAAGAAGTCAACCCGCCGCAGTCAGCCGGCATGGCGATTGCCATCGCGAACATCGGCGGCTTCGTCGCCGCAGGTGTGCTGCAGCCGCTGGTGGGTTGGGTCGTGGACAGCGGCGCATTTTTGGTGGCAGGCGGCAGCGCGAACGCGTATCGGCTCGGTATTGGCGTGTTGGTGGCATGGTCGTTGATCGGGGTCGTTGCGGCCTGCCGCCTGACCGAGACGCGCTGCCGCAACGTGTGGCGCGCTGCTGCCGTCTGATAAACGCCTGCTAACGCTATGCGATAATCATTTTTTCCAACGCGTCCGCCGATGCGCGCGGCGCACTCACCAGAGTCTGTGATGAAACCCAAAATTCTTGTTACGCGTGAAGTCTTCGACGAAACGCTTGCATACCTAAATGATCATTGCGACGTTGAATCCAACCAGACTGATAAGCCTTTCGATGCAGCAACGCTAGCCCGGCGGTTGCATGACAAGGATGGCGTTGTGTGCTGTCTGACGGATCGCATCGACCTTGCGGCGCTCGCCACCGCTCCACGCCTGAAAGTCGTGGCCAATATTGCGGTCGGTTACAACAACATTGATGTGCCTGCGTGCACGGCGCGCGGCGTGATGGTGACAAACACCCCGGGGGTGCTCGACCACAGCACCGCTGATCTCGCGTTCACGCTGATGCTGGCGGCCGCGCGGCGCCTGACTGAGGCGGAGACTTATATCCGCACGGGCCAATGGCAAGGCTGGCATTTGAAGCAGATGCTTGGCGTCGACGTGCATCACGCGACTCTCGGCATCATCGGCATGGGCCGCATCGGGCAACAGATTGCGCGCCGCGCTGCCGGTTTTAAAATGCGCGTGCTTTATCAAAATCGCAACCGGTGGCCGGCAGACGTCGAGAAGTGGCTCAACGCCGAATACGCAACGAAGGAACAGTTGCTCGCGCAAGCCGATTTTGTCGTGCTGCAGATGCCATATTCGCCAGCGACCCACCATTACATTGGCGCGGCGGAATTGAAGCAAATGAAGCCGACCGCCATCCTCATTAACTCAACGCGCGGCGGCGTGATCGACGATGCTGCGCTGATTGATGCACTTAAAAATGGCACGATTCGCGCGGCCGGGCTCGACGTGTTCGAAAACGAGCCGCAGCTTAATCCCGGCTTTCTTGAGTTGAAAAACGTGGTCCTGGCGCCGCACGTGGGCAGTTCAACTGAAGCGACACGCCGCGCGATGGCGATGACCGCCGCCCAAAACGCGGTGGCCGCATTGACGGGTAGTGCACCGCCGAACCTGCTTAACCCTGAAGCCAAATCTAAAGCTTAGGAGGGCTTCGGCCACAGAGGGCACAGAAAAAGTTAAGCGACATACCAGCATCTACTTTATGTTTTTCTCTGTGTCATCTCTGTTTATTTTGGCAGGTAATTGTTGGCTTTGTCGTGCCTCGCTGTCTCAATCCGCATGACGCAACTTTTTAACCTCATGATCGAGGTGATGCTGCCGCTGGCGCTGCTGGTGGCGGCCGGTGCCGTGTGGCCGCTGATTTTTCGCGACACGCCGGTCGAAGCAATGCGCACGCAGTTGAACCGGCTCGTGCTGTATGTTTTTTATCCCTGCATATTGTTCGCGGTAGTCGCCGATACGCCGATCACGGCGAATTTGCTGTCGGTGCCTTTGCTCGTAGGCATTGGCACGCTGACCTCGGGCGCGGTGTTGTATGTGTTGCTCTATCTGACGGCGCTCGGGCGCCGGCTTAACGATCCGACGCGCGCAGTGCTTATGCTCGGCGGCATGTTCGGCAACACCTTCAACATCGGCGCACCCGTGGTCACGTTCTTCTTCGGCCGCGAGGCGGTGCGCTATGCCGTCTTCAATGACATGTTGATGACAATGCCGTTCATCTGGAGCCTTGGCGTGTGGATTGCGACGCGGCTCGGTTCGCATGAAAAACCTGTGTCGTATCCATCACTGTGGCGGATACTTGTGTCACTGCCGCCGTTGTGGGCGTTTGCGCTCGGACTAATTCTGCAAGTGTTCGACCTCGCATACAAGCCGCTCATTACAGCGGCGCACATGATCGGGCAGGCCACCATACCGGTGACCTTGTTCGTGCTGGGCATGACGATTCCGTGGCGCAACTTAGCTCCGCGCCGGGAAATTCTGGCGGCGGCCGGCGTCAAATTACTGTTTGCGCCACTGATCGTCGCCGGCGTCGCGCATCTGTTTTTTCAGCCGCCGGGTGAAGCGCAATACGCCGCCATGCTCGAGGCGACGACGCCTGCCATGATGACAACGCTGATCCTGGCGGATCGCTTTAAACTCGACGCTGCCTCGGCCGCACTCCTGATCGGCTGGACTACAATCCTGTTCTGGTTCAGCCTGCCAGTGATGCTGGCGCTCGGCTTAGTCCGTTGATCGCGGCGCGCGAACCGTTCGTCGTGTCAAGGTCGTACACGCCGCGCGCAGCCAATAACATGCTGGTGCCTAAGGGAGAAAAAATGACAAAAATTGCAGCGATCGTGTTGCTTGCATCCGCCACGCTCGGCGCGAGTGCGCAGAATCTAAAACCTGCCGCGGTATGGGTCAGTGCGGGACATATTGAGTTGGCAGTGACTGGCGCAGCCGAAGGAATTAGCGCGCAGTGGCAGTTTGACCGCGCTGACAACGGCGACGTCCGCCTGGTGAAAAATGAACGTCGCGGCAGCGCCAACGTCAGCGGCACTGTGCTGTCGATATGCGCAGACCGGGCGATACTGTTTAAAGACATGGTGCCCGCATCACGGCACGAGCTGCGGGAGCTTGACGAGCCGGTGTTGCATTTGCAGTTGGTTTTGCGGCTGCTTGCGCGTGCGATGCCCGAGGGCCTGCCGCCGGACGGAAGTGAAACCGCGATCGATATCGGCGACGATAAAAACACTTTGCGGATGCGCAAAGATCACAGTGTGCGCAAAGACATCGGGGCGCCATGGCGGGCGCGCGGCACGGCGCGCCGCACGGGATCGGATGTCCGTTACGATATTTTAGTGAACTATGCGGGCGACAATCCGCCGCACCCCAGAATGGAACTCAAACTTGCCGGCCTGTGGAGTGCGCAAACCCGGCTCCCGGCGCTCGACAATGCATTAAGTCTCACCGGCTGGCGCGTGCATCGCGTTGACGTCGTAAGCAATCAGGACGGCGGGAATTCGGTCTTTGATTCGGTCGCGAGAAGCGCGCCGCTTTCTTTTGCGACACTCGGCGACGTGCGCGCGGCGATCGGGCGCTGGTGGGACTCCGATGTTAAAGCGTTGCAACGCACTGAGTGCGCGATATGACCGCGATGCCCAGGCTTGGTTTTATCGGACTTGGCGCTATGGGGCAGCCGATGGCGCTCAACCTGATAAAGGCCGGATATGCAATGACGGTGTATGCGCGCCGGCCACCGGTGCTTGAGCTACTGACGGCTGCCGGCGCGCGCACCGCACCCACTCCGGCCGAAGTCGCGCGCGCGGCTGACGTCGTGTTTTCGCTGGTAACTGCATCGGCCGATAGTGAGGCGGTGGCGCTCGGCGTCGACGGGCTCATCGAAGGCGCGCGCGCCGGTTGCATTGTCATCGACATGGCGACAATCTCGCCGCTCGTGACCCGCCGGATCGCCGCGGCACTTGAAGCGCGCGGCATCGAGCATATCGATGCGCCCGTTTCAGGCGGCCCAACGGGTGCGCAAGGCGCCACGCTTTCGATTATGGCGGGTGGCGATGAGCAGGTATTCGAAAAAGTTAAACCTTTATTCGCCTGCTTGGGAAAAACCATATTGCACATGGGTGAACATGGTGCAGGCCAGATTACGAAGGCGTGCAATCAACTCGCGCTCACCGTGACCGCGCAGGCCGCCGCTGAGGCGCTCGCGCTGGCGCGTTCTTGCGGGCTCGATCCCGCGCGCGTGCACGAAGCGTTGATGGGCGGCATTGCAGCAAGCCGGGTGCTTGAGCTGTTTGGCAAGCGCATGGTGGGCCGCGAGTTTGGCAGCGGCATCGACACGCGCCTTTATCATAAGGATCTTGGCATCGTGCTCGATCTCGCGCAGGAGGCCGGGTTGCCATTGCCCGCCGCCGCGGTGGTCAAGCAGCAGATCGACGCGTTAATGGGCGCAGGCGAAGGTCAGGCGGATTTTTCTGTGCTTATACGTGCGCTTGAGAGGGCAGCGGGGCAAACTATCGAATAAGGGGCGCGCGCCGGTTTGAGCCGGGGTGCGTGTTTAAAATTCACCGTGCAGTAGTACGCGCAATAAGGAGCAAGCCTGTCATGAGTCTCACTTCATTCGAACCCGCCACGCCGCGTCTGCATCGCTCGGAGCTGGCAGTCCCTGCATCGAATCCGAAAATGATTGAAAAGGCCAGCCGCTCGTCGGCCGACGTAGTGTTTCTCGATCTGGAGGATTCGGTAGCGCCCGATGACAAACCGCGCGCGCGCCGCAACGTGGTCGCCGCACTAAACGATATCGATTGGGGCACTAAAACGCTCAGCGTGCGAATCAACGGCCTCGACACTGAATACACGTATCGCGATGTAATTGAAGTAGTCGAGGCC
>JANYCE010000126.1 GCA_025360445.1 Betaproteobacteria bacterium | reverse complement strand
ACCAGCCGCCGGGCTGCCCCCGGCGAATGAGCCCAGCCCCGGGTCTGCCACCCGGTGATTAAGAGAACTCGCTTTCGCGCGCTTCGTGCGGTTATTTTTTCTTCGCCTGGCCTTCGGCCGAGCACGGGTTTTCGGTCGAGCAGCGATCGCCGATTACGCCGATCGCCTGAATCTCTATCTCGATGCCTGGCCGCGCAAAGTTGGTGACGGTGACGAGCGCGCTGCCGGGATAATTGCCATTCTGGAACATGTCTTTGCGCATTTCAACGAAGCGATCGCCATAGCGAGATTCCTTGATGAACACCGTCATCTGCACGACGTTGGCCAAACTGCCACCTGCGCGCGTCAAGACTTGGTCGACCTGCGAGAACACTTGTTTCGTCTGCGCCTCGAAATTGTTCGAGATATCGCGGTTGTCGTTGTCACGCGTCGCGGTCTGACCCGCGACCCACACGATCCTGCCGCCTTCGGTGATTACGCCAAGCGAAAAAGCGCGCGCGAGCCGCTCGCGTACCTCGAATGAAAACCAAGTTACCGTGAGGCCGTGACAACTATTTACGCCAGGCCACAGTATAGTGATTCGCTGGTTCGGCCCGGACAAAGGAATGGGCTCTCAATTCGCCTTCGCGCCCGAATCCCGGATGACCTTGCCCCATTTCGCGGTGTCGGCGCGGATCGTGTCAGCAAACTGCGGCGGCGTCGAACCGACCGCGTCCATGCCCTGATCAGCAAACCAGCGCTGCGTTTCTTTTTGCGCGAGTATTCTCTTCACGTCGGCGTGTATCTTCAACACGATGTCGTGCGGCGTGCCGGCGGGCGCGAAAAGTCCGAGCCAGTTGGTTGCGGTAAAGCCCGGCAGGCCGGACTCGCTCACCGTCGGAATATCAGGCGCCGCGGCCATGCGTGCTGCGCTGGTGATCGCAATCGCACGCACGCGGCCCGCCTTGGCGAACGGCAGCGATGACAGCGGGTTGTTCAGCAACAGGGAGATCTGCCCCGCCACCAGATCCGCGAGCGCAGGGCCGGCGCCGCGGTACGGAATGTGCACCATGTCGATGCCGGTCAGGCTCTTGATGAGTTCGACGGTGAGATGCGTGCCGCCGCCGCTGGCGGACGAACCGTAGCTGATTTTTCCGGGGCGCGCTTTGGCGAACGCAATCAGCTCCCTGATGGAATGCACCGGCAGCGATGGATGAACGAGCACCAGCAAAGGGAAATCCGCGATCAGCGTGATCGGCGCAAGATCGCGTTGCACGTCATACGGCAGCGTGTAGAGAATGGGATTAGTCGTGATCTGCGCGGAGCCGCCCATCAGCAGCGTGTAGCCGTCCGGCGCCGCTTTCGCCACGATCTCAGTACCAATATTTCCCGCTGCACCAGGACGGTTGTCGACGATGATGCGCTGCCCATTCAATTCGCCCAGCTTGCCGGCCAGATAACGGGACAATATGTCGTTGCCCCCGCCGGGCGCCAATGGCACGATCAGCCGCACCCCGCGCGCGGGATAGTCGCCGTCGGCCGCGACTGCCGCGGTGCAACCGATGATCAATAGCAACGGTGCGGCCAGGCCCGCTCGGCGAAACACGACAGAATTCTCCTCGCTGTGGCGCACGCGTGACAACGACTGTCACCACGCACTCGCGACGAGTCTAGGTGACTGAAACCAATGCGTCAAACCGGCTGCCGTAGCGCATGCCGTGCTAACATTTCGCCGCCTTAGCGCCGCAGCAAACGTCTATTCAACCGGGTAATTCGCGGCGCGCGATCCCGAGGAGATTGCTTTGACTGCCACCAACGCCGCAACAACGGACGCATGCATCACTGAATATGTCGCGCAGTTCTCGCACACCACGCGCTTCGAGGACATTCCGCCCGATGTGCTGCGGCTGGCGAAAAAGACAATTTTGGATTGCGTGGGCCTCGCTCTTGCGGGGGCGCAATCCGATGGCAGTGTCATCGTGCGCCGCCACCTCGAAGAGATGGGCTGTGCCAGCGGCACTGCCACGGTGTTCGGCACCGCGATGCGCGCACCGCCGCGCTTTGCCGCGCTGGCCAACGGCAACGCCATGCACGCGGACGACTTCGACGACACCTACCACCCGAGCCGCATCCATCCATCGGCCGCCGTGGTCGCCGCGCTGTTTGCCGATGCCGAACGCTCAGAACTGACGGGGCGCGACATCCTGACCGCGTATAACGTCGGCGTCGAAGTGAGTTGCAAGGTAAGCCAGGCCATCGACGGGCAGCACTATCAGCGCGGTTATCACTCGACCGGCACCTGCGGCACCTTTGGGGCCGCTGCGGCGGTCTGCAATCTGCGCCGATTGCCGGTCTCATCAATAGTCGCCGCACTCGGCATCGCCGGCAGTTCGGCCTCCGGTTTGCGCGAAAACTTCGGCACTATGGTCAAACCCCTGCACGCGGGCCGTGCCGCCGAGAACGGCTATGTCGCAGCTTCGCTGGCAGCCCTGGGGTTCACCGCATCACCTACGGTACTCGAGGGCGTGCGCGGTTTTTTCATGGCGGCCGGCGGCGGCTATGACGCGCAGATTATCAACGGCAGGCTCGGTGAGCCGTGGACGTTCGCCGCTCCAGGCATCGGCATCAAACCATTTCCGTCCGGTGCGCTGACCCACCCGGCGATGTGGAAGCTGAAGGAACTCGTGATCGAACACGACATCCGGCCGGAGCAGGTACGGCGGCTCGGCATTCGCACCAACCGGCTGCTGCCCGAAAACCTGACCTACCACAGTCCCGTCACCGGACTCGGCGGCAAGTTCAGCATGGAGTTTTGCCTCGCCTCGATACTGGTGCTGCGCAAAGCCGGACTGGCGGAATTCACGGATGCCACGGTCAACCGCGCCGACATCCGCGCCGCCATCGCGAAAGTCGCCTACACCTCTTATACGGACGAGGAAGCGGCAACTCATGCGTACACACGCCTCACCAGTTTCATCGAAATCGAACTTACGGACGGCCGCAAGATTTCGGCGCGCGCGGATACCGCCAAAGGCGACCCGGCCAATCCCATGAGCGAGGACGATGTCGCCGGCAAATTCCGCGAATGCGCCGCGTTCGCGCAGTGGCCTGCCGCGCGCGGCGAAAAAATCATTGAAGCGGTGCTGAATCTTGAAAACGTCGCCAAGGTTTCCGAGTTGACCGCGCTGCTCAGGAGCGCGTAACCGAGGCGGCCTGAGAAGGACGGGGGTCAGGCCTATACCTTATAGAATGGATCGGTGATGCTGAGACACTGCCCGTCCGCGGGCCTTTGAAACATCTCATTGACAGCTATAAAGTAAAGGCCTGCCCCTAAGGTTTTCTACTTACTCGAGAAGGAAAAGACCAGATGAATAGCTCCATACGTTCGGCTGCACGCACGCTCGCACTTGCCCTCGCCGCCGCTTGCGCCGGGTTCGCTGCAGCGCAGGACTACCCGCAGCGCGCGGTGCGTTTCGTGATTCCCGTGCCCCCGGGTGGTGCAGCGGACGGTCTTGCCCGCATCCTGGGCCAAAAACTCACCGACGCGTGGGGGCAGCAGATGGTGATAGACAACCGTCCCGGCGCGGGTGGCAACGTCGCCGCCGAGATCGTGGCGAGGGCGCCCGCCGACGGCTACACGCTGATCATGGTGGGGCTGTGGCACGCCGCGAATCTAAGTCTCTTTCCGAAGCTTACGTATCACCCACTGCGCGATTTCACGCCGATCACGCAAGTGGTCGCAATCGATACCTTCCTCGTCGTCCACCCGTCGGTGCCCGCGAACTCGGTGAAGGAGCTGCTCGCGATGGCGAGAGCGAAGCCCGGCGCGCTGAACTATGCGTCCGGCGGCAACGGCAGCTCGCCGCACATGGCGATGGAGCTATTCAAGAATATGACCAAGGTCAACATCGTGCACGTGCCGTACAAGGGCACCGAGTCGGTCATCGGCATGCTGCGCGGCGAAACTGCGATGATCTTCGAGAACCTGATCTCGGTCGGCGCGCACCTCAAGACGGGCAAGCTCAAGGTGCTCGCGGTCGGCAGTGCCCGGCGCTCCGCGTCGATGTCGCAGGTGCCAACCATCGCGGAATCCGGGGTGCCGGGTTACGAGATTTCACTGTGGTTCGGAATGCTCGGCCCAGCGGGCATGCCCAAGCCGGTCGTCGCCAATATCCAGCGCGAAGTCTCCGGCATCCTCAAGATGCCCGATGTGAAGGAGCGGCTTTCGAATCTTGCCGCAGACCCGGTCGGCAGTACCCCCGAGGAGTTTGAAGCGCTGATCAAATCCGAAATCACCAAGTGGGAGAAAGTGATACGTGGCGCCGGGCTCAAGGTCGATTGAGACAGGGGAGCGCATGAGACGGTTGGCAGGTAAAGTCGCCGTCGTCACCGGCGCGTCGAGCGAGAAAGGCATAGGCAGCGCGATCGCGAAGCAACCTTAGGGTCAGGCCTTTACTTTATAGCTGTTAACTGGCGACAGTCCCTTGGTTCACGCTCGCCAGCGCCGCCATGATTTCCGGCGCCGCTCCCGTCACATTATCGCTGCGAAAATCCATGCCGATACCTAGTTGGTGGTGTTGCATGCGATTGTCATTGAAAGGCCGGTGCCCTGCAATGACGCGTTCAACTAATCGATCTTCACGCCGGAGACATGCACGACCTTCGCCCATTTCGCCACTTCCGCCCGCAGATAGGCGCCGAACTGCTCGGGCGCATCGCCGATCGGTTCCGCACCTTGTGCCGCCAGCTTTTCCCG
>JANYCE010000125.1 GCA_025360445.1 Betaproteobacteria bacterium | reverse complement strand
CTATTCGGCGAGCGGCGCGGGCACGGCAGGTGTGGCGTCAGGCTCGTCACTCGCGACGACGCACGGCAACACCGGACGTTCCGGCGTGTCGTTCGCGACCGCGCCTTTAGATAAAGATACCGAAGTGACGGGTCCCCTCGTGATGAATTTGTGGGTATCCAGCACGTCCGAAGACATGGACATTTTCGTTACGCTGCGCAACATCGGGCCCGACGGCGCGGATGTAAATGAAATCGGCCAGCACGGCCAGTCCGTGCCTTGCGTGACCAAGGGCTGGTTGCGTGCATCGCATCGCAAGCTCGATTCGGTGCGATCTTTGCCGTATCGGCCATACCATGCACACAATGAGCGGTTATGGTTGAAGCCAGGCGAGATCGTCGAATGCCAGATCGAAGTGTGGCCCACTTCGATGGTATTTAAAAAAGGCCACTCCATCCGCGTGGACGTGCAGCCGCGCGATGGTGTCGGCAGCGCGCCCTATACGCACTATCACGGCGACTACAATGCGGGTGCGGAGAACACTATTTACACGGGCGCGCAGTATCCATCGTGCCTCGTGTTGCCGGTTATTCCTGAGAAGCGGTGATTGGGTGATTGGGTGATTAAGTGATTAAGAACTCAATCACCCAATCACCATTTACCCGATCACGTTTTTAAGGAAGCTGGATCTTGCTGCCGCCGAGCCTGCCCGGCGGAACGCCCGCGCCGCCTTGTGGGATAACGATGGAAGACGCGGCCTGGCGGCGGTATTCCTGGATTTCCTTCACTGTTCGCTCGACGCCCACCTTTGCGGCCTCCTCGTAATTCCTGACTGCATCGGCAAGTCCCGTGGCTTCGATCTCAAACGTCACGGGTATCGCGCCCATGGGCGTCAGGATTTGCGCCTCACCCACATATAGCGCCGTGCGTCCGCTGTCAGGAGTGCCGTCCGCTTTAACCGGTGTGAGGCAACGAATGGTGCCTGCTTTGCGATCGGTGTAAACGTCTTCGCGATAAACACTGGCCGCGTCCATCGTCAGATTGACACTATTGTCGTCTTGTTGAATGGCCATAATCGTTCCTTAATATGCGATAAAAAACAGAATCGTACCAGAGATATTCCGGAAATGTGAGGGCGGAGGTGTATTTTGCAAGTGCGACATCAATACGCGCGCACGTAGCAGGTTCCGCATAAAAGCGGCCCGCCCGCTTTCTGGCGACCAGATGACTGCGCACTATATTTTTTGTGGTCGCCGCCATTTGTCGGCCTGCGGGAGTCGGCAAGACCTTCGCAGCGCCGCCGATAAAAGTTGCGCGGTTACTGCTGGATTTTGATACCGGAATCTTTGATGAGCTTGCCGTAGCGGTCGAAATCAAAGCGCAGCCGCGCGGCAAATTGTTCGGGCGTCGACGGCACGATTTCCATCGCCTGCGTGTTCCATAATTCGCGGATGTCGGGTGCGGTCAGAATTTTTGCGATCGACGTCGACAGCCGATTGACGATGTCACGCGGCGTGCCGGCAGGCGCGAAAATGCCATGCCAGCCGATCATTTCGTAACCGGGCAGGCCGCTTTCCGCGATAGCGGGAACGTCAGGCAGCGCGGGGGCACGGCGCGCGCCCGTCACGCCGATCGCATGCAATTTGCCGGCGCGCATTTGCGGCAGCACCACGGCGAGGCTGTCCCACATCAGGTCCACTCGGCCGGCGACGAGATCGACTATCGCCGCCGAACCGCCGCCGCGATACGGCACATGAAGCAACTGGATGCCAGCCATCGATGCGAATAATTCGCCGGCTAAATGAAAGCCGCTGCCAACGCCCGTCGAACCGTAGGTGAGCGGATCACGGCGTGTTTTCGCGAGCGCAATCAGCTCGCGCGCAGTTTTCGCGGGAACAGCGGGATGCGCCACCAGCACGTATGGGAACTCGCTGATCTGGATAACCGGCGCGAAGTCGCGCAACGAGTCGTACGGCACTTTATATAAATGCGGTGTCGCCGCCATCGCTGAGCCCGGTGCTGCGAGCAAGCTGTAACCATCAGGTGCGCTTTTGGCAATCAGATCGTTGGCGATCATGCCGGTGGCGCCCGGACGCGCATCGACAACCACTTGCTGACCGAGCGCCTCGCTTAGTTTTTGCGCGAGCGGGCGTGAAAACACGTCGATTGCACTGCCGGAACCGAAGCCGTGAATGAGCCGCACCGGTTTACTTGGGTAAGACTGCGCATGGCATGTGCTCGCAATCAAACACCCTGCGGCAATGCCGATAAAGTGTCGCGCCTTAAACATTTTCACGCTGCAGTTCAATCGGCGCGTGCGCCGGAAGATTTAACTACGCCGCCCCATTTCACCACTTCAGATTTGACGAAATCCGCGAACTGGATCTGCGTGAGCCGGCCCGGCGCCGCACCCTGGTTGGCTAGATTGTTTACCATATCGGGCAACTTAAGCGACGCGGCGATTTCGTCGCTTAACCTTGTCAA
>JANYCE010000122.1 GCA_025360445.1 Betaproteobacteria bacterium | reverse complement strand
TCCCAGAAATCCGCCGGCAGCTCGCGCGTGCCGGTGTAGAGCAGGTCGGTGTCTTCAAGCACCTTATCGTTAAAATAATCTTCGGCAGCGAGTCCCAGCGCGCGCGCTTTAATGCGCATGTTGATGTCTTTGCTGACAAGGATAACCTGGCGCTTGGGATGCGTGTCCTGCAGGAATTTAACGACGCCGATAATCTGGTTGTCTGCCTTGCCGCCCGCCAGCCGTGCCGGCAGTTCGGCGATGATTGCCTGCGTCTGTAAAAAGAGCCGACCGGCCGCATCGCCGCCGTTGCGGGTCTTCAGTTCTATGCCGCTCTCGATGGCATGCTCGCTGCCACTGACTATCTCGTCGAGAAAGCGGCTGGCCTGGCGGGCGTTGCGCGCAACCTCCGACATGCCTTTTTTGTTGCTGTCGAGTTCCTCCAGCGTGACCATCGGGATGTAGATGTCGTGTTCGTGAAAGCGGAACAGGCTGGTCGGATCATGCATAAGCACGTTCGTATCGAGCACAAAAAACTTGATGCTGGCGGGAAGGCGCGTGACGGCAGAGGCGGGTTTACGCGGTGTCATGACACTCCTGGGAGAGGATGGACTATCACGGCGGCGATTTCATCGTCTTGATGAAATCGAAAACTTCGTTGGCGTGGCCTGGCACTTTTAAGCCGCGCCATTCGTGAGCGAGCTGGCCGCTCGAGTCGAACACGAATGTGCTGCGTTCGATGCCGCGGACCTGGCGACCGTAGAGGTTCTTCATTTTGATAACGCCAAAGAGCCTGCACGCTGTCTCGTCGGCATCGGACAAAAGCTCGAATGGAAACTGCATTTTGGCTTTAAAATTTTCGTGCGACTTAACGCTGTCGCGCGAAATGCCAAAAATTGCGCACTTCAATTTTTGAAACTGCGGGTAAAGGTCGCGGAAGTTTTCGCCTTCTGTAGTGCAGCCGGGCGTGTTGTCTTTGGGGTAGAAGTAGAGCACGAGCGGATGACCGCGATGCTCGAAGAACTTGAAGTGCGAAATGCCGGTGCCTGGCAGTTGAAAATCAGCAAACGGTTGCTTGGGCATGGACGCTTATAAAGATAACTCTGAGACGATTGTCGGGTAAATGTTCGGGCCAGGCAAGAATACTTCGGCCTCTTTTACGTTACATTATTATGACCGTTCGCAGCGCCATCAAGCGGCCATATCGGCGAGAAACTCGGCGCCTTGAAACGCGAGTGCGCCCGACCGGCCGGCGATTTCAGCAGTGGTTACGCTGTGACGCGGCAACATCTTGACGTCAAGCCCTTCGAAATAGTCCTTCAGCGACACTAGTTCGTGTCCTGCTGCGCGCCAACCGGCAAGCAATTGCTTGAATACAGGCAACAGCTTCATACCTTCGAGTTCCGCGTGCAGCGTATATACGTGCCCCGTCGATGGCGGCATGGCGCTTAGCTGCAGAACATGCGCGGCGACATTGTCGACAGTCAGTCCGTTTAAGCCGAGCAGCTCGTCGAGGGTCGGCAACGTCGTCGGCAATTGCGGGCACGCAATGATCTCGGCGTTGTAAATCGGAATAAACGGATGGGTGCCCCGCGTATCTGAGCAGTAATCGAAATCCAGCTGCTGGGTAAGACGATAGGCGTGGCGGTTCATCTGCCAGCCGGCGGCGCCATGTACGTGCGCGCGTTCGCCGAATATTTGCGTGTAGCGAGCACTGGCGAGCTGCATTTCTCGCGCGGTCCAGCGTGCATTGGCCGTCGCGACGTGGTCCTGCCATTTAACGTGGTCCCAGGTATGGATGCCGACTTCGAAACCTTCGTCGCGCACGCTGCGCATGATACCGGCGCAACGGCGGCCGATATCGGGGGCGGGAATGACGGTTCCGTACAGGAGCGTGCGCCAACCGTAGTGCTCGACCACGGATGTGCGCGAAACTTTCTGCAGGAAGCCAGGGCGGAATACGCGTTTTATCGCTCGTCCGGTGTTATCGAGGCCCAGACTAAACAGGAACGTCGCGCCTGCGCCGTGTTCCTTGAGTACCTCGACCAGCCGGGGCACGCCTTCGCGGGTGCCTCGATAGGTATCAACGTCTATTTTGAGGGCTAATTTCATGAGGGCGGAAATAAGCGACGGGTGATGGGCGATGGGTGAAATTCAACCATTCGCGGGATAAGTTTTATACCCATTGCCCATTGCCCATTGCCCTTTACCCATAACTCAGCGCCCGCGACGCGCTCAATCCATCAATCGCTGCGCATCGACGACATGCGTGCGATAGGCGTCGAAGATATGCTTTAACGCGGTTTCCATGTTTACGCGCGGCTTCCACTTAAGCTCATTGCAGGTATTGGTAATTTTCGGAACGCGGTTTTGCACGTCCTGATAGCCTTTGCCGTAGTAAGCGGCAGCGGTGGTCTTTATCAGGCGAACTTTTTTCGCGCTCTTTTGATATTCGGGATAAGTCAGCGCAAGATCGAGCATCATTTGCGCAAGATCCTTGACCGAAAAATTATTTTTCGGATTGCCGATGTTATAGATCTTGCCGTTGGCCACGCCGTCCGCGTTGTCGATGATTTTCATCAGTGCGTCGATGCCGTCGCTGATGTAGGTAAACGCGCGTTTTTGCGTGCCGCCGTCCACCAGCTTGATGTTTTCGCCGCGCACGATATGGCCGAAAAACTGGGTAATCACGCGCGAGCTGCCTTCCTTCGGCGTATGAATGCTGTCGAGCCCGGCGCCGATCCAGTTGAACGGGCGAAACAGCGTGAAATCGAGGCGGCCTTCCGAGCCATAGGCCCAGATCACGCGGTCCAACAACTGTTTGCTGCACGAGTAAATCCAGCGCTGCTTCTCAATCGGACCCAGCACAAGCTCCGAATTTTCTGAGTCAAACGCCGTGTCGCGGCACATGCCGTAGACCTCGGATGTTGATGGAAACAATATGCGCTTTTTATATTTGACGCACGAGCGCACGATCGGCAAATTCGCTTCGAAATCGAGTTCGAATACGCGTAACGGCTCCTTCACATAGGTTGCCGGTGTCGCGATCGCAACGAGCGGCAAAATCGTGTCGCATTTGCGAATGTGGTACTCGATCCATTCTTTATTGATCGTTATATCGCCTTCGAAAAAATGAAAGCGCGGATGCTCGAGCAGATCCGAGACGCGCTCGGTCTGCATGTCCATTCCGTAAACCTCCCAGTCGGTCGTTTCGATGATGCGCTGGGAAAGGTGGTGGCCGATAAAGCCGTTGACGCCGAGTATCAGAATTTTTTTCATTGAGAGGCCGGTTCCAAATTAATCGGTTGATCGCCAAAGCGCGCTTGCAAATCCGCTGGCGAAACCGGTTTGCCGTCGAGTTCCATCTCGATGATTTGCAGGAGCCTGCCGTCGCCGCACGCAGCGTAACAGTGGCCGCCCTGCGCATAAAGTTGCGGCTGCGCAAGCGCGCGACTCGCCGCGCCATCGAAACGTGTGCGGAGTATACGCAAAGTCATGCCGTTGATGACGGTAAAGGCGCCGGGATACGGTGGCGCAACGCCGCGCACGAGGTTATGCACGCGGAGTGCCGGCAGGCGCCAGTTGATCAGTCCATCGGCGGGTTTGCGGCCGTAGAAGTAACTGCCCTGCGAAAGAATTTGCGGTACGCGCGGTGCGGTGCCGTTAATCAGCGCGGGCAGCGCGCGGTCGAGTACGGTGGCTGCAGCGACGGTTATTTTGTTGAAAACCTCCGCCGCGGTCTCGTCGGGCAGGATAGGCACTGCCTGCTGCGCGACGATGTCCCCGGCGTCGGGCTTGGCGGTCATGTAGTGCAAGGTTGCGCCGGTTTCCCGCTCACCGTTGATGACCGCCCAGTTAACCGGCACGCGGCCGCGATATCTGGGCAAGAGCGAGCCGTGCATGTTGAGCGCACCCTGTCGGGGTAGATCGAACAAAGCTGGCGTCAACATGTTGCGGTAATAAAACGAGAAGATGAAATCTGGCTGCAGTGCGCGGATACGCTCGACGATGTCGGGCGTGTTGGGATCGTCAGGCGTGATGACAGGCACATGGTGCGACGCGGCCAGTTTTGCCACGCTGTCGAACCAGATCGTTTCGGCAGGGTTATCGGTGTGCGTAACGACCAGCGCGACCCTGATCTTGTGCGCGAGCAGGACGGACAGGCACTGGACGCCGACATTGTGATACGCGAAGACGACGGCGGCGGTCATTACGTGACGGTAAAGCGCTGATGCGAAGTGATGAATGCCGGCCCGCTCGCCGCGCCGGTAAATCGCCAGGCGGAGGGCGCACCGATATTCAGGATGATAATTCCGCTTTCATGCGCACGCTTTCATCCTTTTTTTCAAGAATAGCCTGCACGAGATAACGCGGACGGCTGCGGACCTGTTGATAGATGCGGCCAATGTATTCGCCGAGCAAGCCCAAACCGAACAGCACGAGCCCGGTCAGAAAAAACTGCAAAACGTCGCGGTCCCACAGCGCCATCAAACCTTCCTGCATCGTATCGGCGATTATCCAGCGCTCGATGATGATGCCGATATAAACCACCACCGACGTCACGGCGACGAACATCCCGATCAACGAGAAAACCTGCAACGGCATAATCGAGAAACCGGTGATGAGATCAAAATTCAGGCGGATCAGCGCATACATTGAATATTTTGATTCACCCGCCGCGCGTTCCTCGTGGGCAACTTCGATTTCGGTCGGATTGGCGGCATACGTATAAGCAAGCGCCGGTATAAAGGTATTAACCTCATGACTCGAAGTGATCGCGTCGACGATTTTGCGATCATAGGCGCGCAGCATACAGCCCTGGTCGGTCATGCGAATACGCGTGATGCGCTCGCGGAGCCAATTCATCGAACCGGACGCGCGCCGGCGAAACGCTGAATCCTGGCGGTGGGTGCGGATCGAGCCAACATAGTCATGTCCGCCATCCATCGCTGCCAGCAGATTGCCGATTTCTTCCGGGGGATTTTGCAGGTCGGCGTCGAGCGTGACGATGCGGCGACCGCGGCAATGCTCGAAGCCCGCCATAATCGCCATGTGCTGGCCGAAGTTGCCGCTGAAGAGAATAACGCGCGTGACGTCAGGGCGAGCCTGGAATTGTTCACGCAGCAGCGCCGCCGAGCGGTCGCCGCTGCCATCATTGATGAAAATTATTTCGTAGCTGGTGTCGAGTTTGTCGAGCGCCGGATAAAGACGCGAAAACAGCAGCGGCAGTGTCTGCTCTTCGTTGTAAACGGGGATGATGACGGAAACGGTCGGCGCGATCATGATTGGCATGTCAGGTTCAGGCGCATGTTAACCGATGCTCGATACGGGGTCGACTCTCACGAACGCGTCACCAGGCACACGCCGACAATGATGACGCCGATGCCGGCGAGTCGAACCGGCGTCAGGGCTTCGCCGAACAAATACCATGCGGCGATTGCGTTAACGACGTAGCCAACGGACAGCAGCGGATAGGCCACGCTCACCTCGACGCGCGATAGCGCCATGATCCACACCACAACGCTGATCACATAGCAGGCAAGGCCGCTGACGATGTGCGGCTCGGTCGCGATTTTCCAGCCGATCGGCACGATGTTGTCACGGCTGAATTCGAATACGCCGACGCTGTTGGTGCCGGCTTTCAGCAAAAGCTGGGCGCCGGCATTAAGCATTACACCGGTCATCAGCAACGAAAAACTGGTCGCATTCATCGTGAGTCTCCCTTCGAGCGAATCTGGATTACCGCGGCGGCGTACGAACTAATACCCGTTCGGTATCGCGAACGATGAGCTGCATTGGCAAACCGGATTGCTGCAGTTCATCGAATACTTCAAGGCTCATGACGGCGAGCGCGTACTCATCCTTGCGCCAGCGCAGCGCAAATTCGCCGACCGTCGGCACCCATAAATCGGGCTCCTGCTGCAGGCCAAAGGCCATCTCGTCCTGGTACTCGACAAGCGTGACGGTGCGCTTGATGTAAAAAGGCAGCGTCTGCTCGTAGGTGCGCACGCTGTAGAACGGCACGTCCGGTCTGAGATACGGTTTTAGCCGTTGCGCTGCATGATAGGTGGAGTGCGCGGGCGACAGCGCATCCTCGCTCATCACAATCAACTGCGTAGTGATAAGCCCTGTCAATGCACACGTGATAACGGCGTTGCGCACAAGCCCGCGCCAGCCAAAATAGATGGCGAGCAGCATGCCGGCAAGCAACACGCCGGCTGCAGCAGTCAGCCACGGTGTCTGCGCAAGGTAAAGTTCGGCCGGTATGTTTTCAGTCGCGAGCTTGACCGTGTATGGCGCTGCAACCAGACCGGCGGCCGCCAGCAATGCCATCGGCGCCATTTGCACTGCCAGCGTGCGGCCGCTGATGGCGGACAGGTGCTTGCCGATGACTAACGCGAGCGCCGGAAAAATCGGCAGGATGTACGACGGCAGCTTGGAGCCGGAGGCCGAAAAGAACGCGAAAATAAAACCCGCCCACACCAGAAGAAACAACAGCGGGTCAAAGCGCTGCCGGTCTTTGTCCAGGCGTTGAAAGGCGTGGCGAAGTGCATCGATCAGTGTGAACAGCCACGGCAGGACGCCCGCCAGTAGTATTGGAATGAAGAAATACCACGGCTGATAACGCTGATGGATGGTCGACGTATAGCGCTGGAAATGTTCATGCACGAAAAAAAACCACGCAAACTCCGGATTTGCGAGGGACACAGCAATGAACCAGGGAGCAGTGATGGCGAGAAACAAACCGGCGCAGCTCAGGAGATGCAGTTTGCGCAGTAAATGGAAGTCGCGCTTGATCAATACATAAAGCGTTACGACTGCGCCAGGCAAGACAATGCCGATCAGTCCCTTGCTTAAGACTGCCAGCGCGCAGCCGGCGGCCGCGACGTGCATCCAGCGCCGGTTGGTCTTTGTATCGGCACTGGGGTCAAGTGCCAACAGCAGACCGGCGAGCGCCATCGTCAGGAAAAATGCGAGCCCCATGTCGAGCGTCAGGATGTGCGCGAGTGCTCCATAAAGGACGCTGCTCGCGAGCACCGCGGCCGAATACAGACCTGTCGCTGCACCATAAAGACGCGCGCCGACGAGATACGTGAGCAATACGCCGAGCAACCCTGTCAGCGCAGGCCACAGGCGGGCGGTCCAATTGTGTTCCCCGAACGCGCTGTAGGCAGCCGCGGTCGCCCAGTATTGCAGCGGCGGCTTTTCGAAATATTTAATGCCATTGAGGCGCGGGGTGAGCCAGTCGCCGCTGTGCGCCATGTAGCGCGGAATTTCGGAGTAACGGCCTTCGTCGGACAGCGACAGCTTGCGGAGCTCAAGATTGCCGCACCAAATGACGGCGGCGATGAGACCTAGCACCCACCATGCTCGTCTGGCGCGCAGGGTTGCTGTTGATTGCGTGGCTGCTGGTGGACTACTCAAATGGGACGGGATTATACCATCGGCGCCAGCGTGCACTGATGGCAAAGACCAGAAGCGGCGGCACCATTTGCGTAAAATCAGCGCGAGGCAAAACGATTATCGATGTCATGCAGACACTGTGTTGCGACGCTTTCAAACGCTGTGTCCTCGTTTGCCATGATGCTGAATGTCGCGCCCCCGGCGAGCTGTGGATAGTGTTTGAGCGTCGAGCGGGTGTAGGCGGGGTCGTAATGCATCTTAAGCAGCGCATGCACCAGCGTGTGCCATTCACCGCGTCCCGCTTCTTCTTTCCACTCGGTAATTTGCTGTTGGCCGTAATGCGCGGCAAGGCAATCGAGTTGCGCGCCGAGCGCCGGCGCGTCCGCCACAAAATGCTGGTATTCGTCCATCAACATGTCGACGCGCAAATCAATTGATGCGTCGAGTCGCACACATGCGCTGTCCCACATTGCGGCGATCAGTGATTGCGGCACGCGCAGATTGCCGATTTTTTTGCTTTCCGCTTCGACAAAAACCGGTCTTGCTGCATCGAAACCGCGCAGCGCAGCCCAGATCAGGCTGTCGAACATTTTTTGCGCGGGCTGTGGTTCGCCGGGCAAATCGCCAAGCACCGAACCGCGGTGTGCCGCGAGCGCCTCGAGGTCGAGGACTTGCGCGCCGCGTTGTGCGAGCGCGCGCAGAAGCCGGCTCTTGCCCGAGCCGGTAAGCCCGCACACGACGTACCATCGATATCGTCGCGGCGTGATTTCGAGATGGTCGATCACCGCACGCCGGTACGCTTTATAGCCGCCTTCGAGGCGCGCCGCGCGCCAGCCGACCTGTTGCAGCACGTGCGTCAATGCGCTGCTGCGACTGCCTCCGCGCCAGCAATAAACAAGCGGCCGCCAGGTGCGCGGGCGTTGCGTGAACGCAGTCTCTATATGTAGTGCTATGTTGCGGCTGACGAGTGCAGCGCCGAGCTTTTTCGCGTCGAACGCCGACACTTGCTTGTAGAGTGTGCCGACGCGTGCCCGCTCGGAGTCGTTCAAAACCGGAAAATTGACGGCGCCGGGAACGTGATCCTCGGCAAATTCAGATTCAGAGCGGGTGTCGATAATCTCGTCAAACTCGGCGAGTTGTGCTACGGTAACCAGGTCGTTGTTACGTATATCAGTGCGCATACTAGTACGCAAATGAGCTCCAATGAATGATCCGCTCGACGTGCAAAAAATAAAGCTCACCGCATTTTCACACGGCGGCGGATGAGGTTGCAAATTACCGCCAGCGTTGCTGGGGGAGTTGCTGTCGAAGATACCGCTCACGCGCGCGTATCCGGATCTGCTCGTCGGTACCGAGTCAAGCGATGATGCAGCCGTGTACCGAATTAATGCAGAACAGGCGATCGTCGCGACAACCGATTTTTTTCTGCCGATAGTCGACGATCCTTTTGACTTCGGGCGCATTGCCGCAACCAATGCAATCTCTGACATTTACGCGATGGGCGCGCGGCCGCTGTTTGCGCTTGCGCTCGTCGGCATGCCGATCGGAAAGTTGCCGGTCGAGGCAATGCAGCAAATTCTCGCGGGCGGGCAATCGGTGTGCGAAGCAGCGGGCATACCGATCGCGGGCGGGCACTCAATCGACAATCCGGAACCGATTTACGGGCTGGTGGCGTTGGGCCTTGTACATCCTTCGCGCGTCAAGCGGAACGACCAGGCGCAAAGCGGAGACGTGCTGATACTCGGCAAGGCGCTGGGCGTGGGCATCATGAGCGCGGCGCTGAAAAAGGGCGAACTGCGCGAAAAAGCCTACGCTCAGATGATAGAAACAACGACCCAGCTCAACACGCCCGGCATCGAGCTTGCCGAACTGCCTGGCGTTCATGCGATGACGGACGTTACCGGCTTTGGACTCGCTGGACACCTGCACGAAATCTGTCGCGGTTCTAAATTGCACGCCGACATTCGCTTTGACGCACTACCGATATTGTCGGCGGCGAGGCACCTTGCGCAGAGTGGTTACGCGACCGGCGCATCGGATCGCAACTGGACGAGCGTGGCAGCGCATATAAAGTTGCCGCAAGACATGCCCGGCTGGGGCAAAACACTTTTGACTGATCCGCAGACGAGCGGCGGTCTGCTCGTCGCATGTGATGCGGCCAGTGCACCGCGGGTGCTCGACATATTCAAGCGGCAGGGCTTTAAGTATGCGTGCGCAATCGGCAGCCTTAGCGCCGGACCGGCGACGATTACCGTCAGTTAGCGCGCCGTTTATTTAGCCAACGTTCGCAGAATCAGCGGGCGCAAAACAGGCCATATATTGTCGAGCATTTTTGCCTGTGCTGCGGTGACCGGATGTATGCCATCGGGCTGAAACATCGTGCGGTCCGTCGCGAACCCCTCAAATAAAAACGGCACCACAGCCACGCGTTGTTTTTTCGCAAGTGTTTCGAAAACCAGGCGAAACTTTTCGCCGTAATCGCTGCCATAGTTGGGCGGCAGATTCATTCCTACCAGCAGGACCTCGCTATCGAACTTGCGGCATTCGGCAATCATGGCGGCGAGGTTGGCGCGGATTGTTTCAATACGGGCGCCGCGCAGGCCGTCGTTACCGCCGAGCTCGAGTACTACGATGCGCGGCCGGTGCTGTTCAAGAGTCGCCCGAAGTCGTCGCTTGCCGCCTTCGGTTGTTTCGCCGGTCACGCTGGCATTGACGACCTTATAATCGGGGCGCTCGGCTCTCAGACGTGCGCGCATGAGATCGACCCAGCTCTGGTCGCGCGGCAGGCCGTATCCCGCCGATATGCTGTCGCCGAATACAAGAATGGTCGCGGCTGCGTGCGTCAAGCCGGCGCTGCCCGACAACAAAAGAAATAGGAAAATTTTTAACATGATTGAAAGATCCGGCGTGCCCATTGTGCGGGCGGTGGGACTGTCGAAGCAAGTAGAGACCGGCGACGCGCGCCTGACGATACTTGACGAAGTTACCTTTGACATCGCGGAAGGTGAAGCAGTTGCAATACTTGGCGCTTCGGGTTCCGGCAAGTCCACTTTATTGGGCCTGTTGGCGGGACTCGATACGCCAACGACCGGCGTAGTCAGCATTGCGGGCACCAATTTATTTGAACTCGATGAAGATGGCCGCGCTGTACTGCGCTCGCAACTGGTAGGGTTTGTTTTTCAGTCGTTTCAGCTGTTGCCGGCTCTGACGGCTCTCGAAAACGTCATGCTGCCGCTTGAACTTGCGGGCGCCGCCGGCGCGCAGATTAGAGCGCAGGCCATGCTCGAGCGCGTCGGACTCGACGCGCGGGTGCGCCATTATCCAAAGCAATTGTCAGGGGGCGAGCAGCAGCGCGTCGCCATCGCGCGCGCTTTCGTGCGCGAACCACGAGTGCTGTTTGCCGACGAGCCGACCGGCAACCTTGACTCCGCGACTGGCGCGCAAATCATCGACTTGATGTTCGAACTTAATCGCGAACGCAACACGACGCTAATATTGGTTACGCACGACGAAGCCATGTCGCGCCGCTGCGCCCGTGCATTGAAACTAGTCGCGGGCCGGCTTTCGAATGGTGAGTGACAGATGACGTTTTTTCAGCGTAATTCGCTTGCCTTGCGCTTATTGTGGCGCGATTGGCGCGCGGGTGAAATTACCCTGCTGGCGGCGGCGATTGTAATTGCGGTCAGCAGCCTCACCACCGTCAGCTTCTTTACGGACCGCGTGCAGCGCGCGTTGATCCTGCAGTCGAATCAGTTGCTCGGCGGTGACCTCTCGATCATATCGGATCGGCCGTTTACGTCCGAGTTTGCAGAGGCGGCGCGCACACGCGGGTTGGCTGTGACGAGCGCGTTGCGTTTTCCCAGCATGGCGACGGCGGGGGGCGAGAGCCTGCTCACAGACATCAAGGTGGTGTCAGCAGGGTATCCATTACGCGGTGAGGTGAAACTGGCCGACGCGCTATTCGGCGCCGAGCGCACAACGCGGGATATTCCGGCGCCCGGCACGGCCTGGGTCGACGAGCGACTGTTGTCGCGGCTCAGTGTGAAGCCGGGAGATTCGGTAACCGTGGGCAGGCTGCGGCTCCGGATCGCCGCACTCGTCACGCAGGAACCCGATAGCGTGATTGGTTTTATCAATAGCGCGCCGAAACTCATGATGAATGATTCTGACGTGGCCGCGAGCGGATTAATCCAAGCCGGCAGCCGTGTGCGTTATCGCTTATACATAGCTGGCGAGACTGCTGGTGTAGACGAATTTCGCACGTGGGCGCAGACGCGTATCGGCGCTGGCCAGACTATTGAGGGCATCCGCGATGCAAGACCGGAAATTCGTTCGGCCCTCGAACGCGCCGAGCGTTTTCTGGGGCTGGCGGCCCTCGTCAGCGTAATACTTTCGGCAGTCGCGATAGCGCTCGCCGCGCGGCGTTTTTTGCGCCGCCACCTTGATGGCTGCGCGATCATGCGCTGCCTGGGGGCGCGGCAAAGTACGGTCGTGTCGCTTTACCTGGTGCATTTCATTGCGCTCGGCCTTGTTGCTGCCATCGCCGGCTGCATCATCGGCTACGCTGCGCAGTTTGCACTGGCCAGTTGGCTTGCCAGTTTTCTGGCGGTTGCACTGCCACTGCCCAGTTTGGCGCCGGCAATCTACGGACTCGCTGCCGGTGTTTTACTGTTGCTCGGATTCGGCCTGCCGCCGCTCGTCACGCTGAGCCAGGTGTCGACATTGCGCGTGTTGCGGCGCGATCTCGGTCTGCCGCGCGCGGCGGGCCTTGCAGGCTACGCGCTCGGGTTTGCTGTCATTTGCGGCCTGGTCTTATCGAAAACCCAGGACTTGCGTCTGGGCGCGTTCGTGCTGGGAGGATTTGTCGCGGCGGCGGCCGTGTCCGTCGTCTTGATCCTGGGGTTGCTGCGCCTGTTGACGCAGGTTCGCGCGGGCGGCGGCGTCAGTTTCCGCTATGGGGTCGCCAACCTGCGCCGGCACGCGATGGCCAACACCATTCAAGTGGTTGCGCTGGCGCTCGGCATGATGGCGCTGTTGACGCTGACGTTGATCCGCGGCGACTTGCTGTACAGCTGGCAGGCAACCTTGAAACCTGACGCGCCAAATCGCTTCGTGGTGGGTATTCAGGCTGAACAGGTGCAGCCCCTTGACGCATTTTTCGCCGCGCGCAGTATCGCGAAGCCGGTGATATTCCCGATGGTGCGCGGACGCCTGATCGCAATCAACGGCCGCACACTATCGTCGACCGACTATACGGAAGACCGCGCGCGTCGATTGATCGACCGGGAATTCAATTTGTCGTGGGCGGAGCGGCCACAGCCGGATAACCGGATAGTGGCGGGGCGATGGTGGGATGACCCGGCTGCCAGAATCGATCAGTTATCGGTAGAAGAAGGCATCGCCGCAACGCTCGGGTTGAAGCTCGAAGACCGCTTGACCTACGACGTTGCCGGCAGCACTTTTGAGGCGACGATTACGAGCCTGCGTAAAGTCGAGTGGGACAGCTTCCGCGCGAATTTTTTTGTGGTGGCGCCGCCGCGACTCCTGGAAGGCTTGCCCGTTTCCTACATGACGAGCTTGTTCGTCCCGTCCACGCAGACGGCGACGCTGAACGAACTGGTGCGCGAGTTTCCGAACGTGGTCGTTATCGACGTTGCGCAAATAATGGCGCAGGTGCAGAAAATGATGGATCAGGTCACGAACGCCGTGCAGTTTGTGTTCCTGTTTACGCTAGCCGCGGGACTGCTCGTTTTATACACGGCGATTGCGAGCACGCGTGACGAACGCGAGTATGAAGCGGCGATAATGCGCACGCTGGGCGCCAGTCGTCGCCAAATTGCGGCAACGCAGTTGGCCGAATTTTCGTTGATGGGCGCACTGGCAGGCCTGCTCGCAGCCGCGGGCGCAAGCGCTCTCGGTTATGCACTCGCGCTCAAGGTTTTGCATGTTCCTTACGAAGCGAACCATTGGATCTGGTTGATCGGGGTGGTGGCAGGCAGTATTGGAATTGCAATCGCCGGCATGCTCGGCGCGCGCCGCGTGCTTGCCGCGCCGCCCTTGCAATCACTGCGCCGCATTGCGTGAAAATGCGCTAACTTTCCAGTGGTGGTGGCGAGGCGCCGGCGGGTGTTGCGTTATACTCTCGCCGCGGAAATCACCTAATGACCGAAACTTTTATTCTGGCAGGACTCGCGCTACTGATACTGGCTGCGATGGTCGTGCTGCTGGTCAAGTCCGCGACCCAGAGCCGTGCGCTGCACGAGCTTGCCGCGCATCAGACGGCGTCGATCGAGCAGCGCCATCGCATGATGCTCGTCGATTTTCACGACGGCCTCCTCAAGCAGGGAGACCGCCTTGCCACCGCGCTTACCGATAATTCGGAGCGCCTGCGCAACTCGAC
>JANYCE010000100.1 GCA_025360445.1 Betaproteobacteria bacterium | reverse complement strand
GGACAAACTGTCGCGCAAACTTTCCGCCGCCGGTTTTGAGGAAGAGGAAATTGACGAAGTATTAACTTGGCTGACCGAACTTCAGCAGCAAAACCTCGACAATTATCCAGCCAGCCTTGAGCATGGCGGACAACGGCATTTTGCCGAACTGGAAGTCAAGCGCATCAGCTACGAAGCGCGCCAATTTTTGCTGTTCGCCGAGCAACAACATTTGATCTGCGGCGTGGAGCGGGAAATGATTATTGACCGCGCTGTCGCGCTGCAACAGGAAAACCTCGCGCTGGATAAATTCAAACTGATCATGTTGATGGTGTTGTGGAATCGCCATACCGACCTTGATCCGCTGCTAATTGAAGAGTTACTCACGCCCCTACATTCCGCACAATTACACTAAAACCCAAACGCACGCATGACAACTAACCTCCTGATTGTCGAATCTCCCGCTAAAGCCAAAACGCTCAAAAAGTATTTGGGCAAAGACTTTGAAGTGCTTGCCTCGTTTGGACACGTGCGTGATTTAATTCCCAAAACGGGCGCAGTCGATACCGACAACAATTTTGAAATGAAGTACGAAACCATCGCGCGCAACAGCAAGCATGTCGATGCCATCGTCAAAGCCGCCGCCGAAGCCGACACCATCCTGCTCGCACCCGATCCGGACCGCGAAGGAGAGGCCATCGCCTGGCATATTTCCGAGATACTTAAAACCAAGCGCGCACTGAAAAACAAAAAAATGCAGCGCGTGGTGTTCTACGAAATTACCCAATCGGCAGTGAAAGAAGCGGTCGCTCACCCTCGCGAGATCGCCATGCCGCTGGTCAATGCGCAACAAGCACGCCGCGCCTTGGATTACTTGGTCGGCTTCAATTTATCGCCGTTGCTGTGGCGCAAAATCCGTCCGGGGCTTTCTGCGGGTCGTGTGCAAAGCCCCGCCCTGCGCATGATCGTCGAACGGGAATTGGAAATCGAAGCGTTCAAAAGCCAAGAGTATTGGACGGTGCATCTCGACACCCACAAAGATCATCAGCCGTTCACCGCCAAACTGTTTCAATATCAGGGCAGCAAGTTAGAGCAACTCACTATCGGCAACCAAGCCGCCTACGATGCGATTTTCGCCAAGCTTAACGATGCTAAATTGCCACCCAAAGTGGTGCGCGTAGAGAAGAAAGCCAAGCAACGTTACGCTGCCGCGCCGTTCACTACTTCCACCTTGCAACAGGAGGCGGTGCGTAAACTCGGCATGACTTCCGACCGCACCATGCGCACCGCGCAATCGCTGTATGAAGGCGTGGATATTGGCGGACAGACCGTCGGTTTGATCTCTTACATGCGTACCGATTCCGTGTCGTTGGCGAATGAAGCGGTGCAGGAGATTCGCGCTTACATCAAAGATAATTTCTCCGGCGAGTATTTGCCCAACACGCAACCTAGCTACAAGAGCAAAGCCAAAAACGCGCAAGAGGCACACGAAGCGATACGCCCGACTTCCATCCTGCGCACGCCGGATAGTATTCGCGACAAAATGACCGCAGACCAAGCGCGCCTCTACGAGATGATTTGGAAGCGCACCCTCGCCTGCCAGATGACCCCCGCACGCTTTGATACCGTGAGCGTGGATATTCGTTTGAGCAGTGACGACACGCTGTTCCGTGCCTCCGGTCAAACGATGGTATTTCCTGGCTTCATCGGCGTGTACATGGAAGACGTGGATGATGCGGAAGAAGAAAACAGCGCGAAGCTGCCGCCCTTGGTTGAAGGCGACATCCTGCTCGCCGATAAACTTTACGGCGAACAACACTTCACCCAACCGCCACCGCGTTACTCCGAAGCCAGCCTGGTGAAATCGTTGGAAGAGTACGGCATCGGTCGCCCTTCCACTTATGCCACCATCATCTCTACGCTGCAAGCCCGTGAATACGCCATTCTCGACAAGAAGCGTTTTATGCCCACCGATGTGGGCCGCGTCGTGACCAAGTTCCTCGCCGAGCATTTCACGCGCTATGTTGATTACGATTTCACCGCGAATCTTGAAAATGAACTGGATGAGGTGTCCGAAGGCAAGCGCGATTGGATAGGCGTGATGGATGCGTTCTGGAAAGGCTTTTCCACGCTCATCAAAGACAAAGCTAACATCGACCGCCCCGTTGAGTTGCTCGACGAAGCCTGCCCGGAATGCGGCAAACCGCTGGCAAAAAAACTCAGCCGCTACGGCAGCTTTATCAGCTGCACCAACTATCCCGAATGTAAATATAAACGCAGCCTAAGCGGCGAATCGCAAGACGATGCCACCGCGCGCGTGGAGTTGGGCGAATATCCCGACACCAAACAAGCCGTGTTGTTACTGCGCGGCCCTTACGGTCATTACGTGCAACTCGGTGAAGTAATCGAAGGCGAAAAGGTCAAGCCCAAGCGTGTTTCCTGGCCAAAAGAGTTGCCGCTAGAACAGGCCGATTTAGCCAGCGCGCTCAAGCTGCTTGCCTTACCGCGTGAACTCGGCATGCACCCCGAAACCAACAAAAAGGTCATCGTCAACATCGGTCGCTTCGGCCCTTACATCGGCCATGACGGTAAATTCAAATCCATCCCGCGCAGCGATAACATTTTCGAGATTGAGTTAACGCGTGCCGTGGAATT
>JANYCE010000093.1 GCA_025360445.1 Betaproteobacteria bacterium | reverse complement strand
TGTATTATTGTGGTATCTATTACCAATAACATTGATTAATAGCAATATTATTATCTATCAATAATATTTTGGTATAAATGGGTGATCCGATAAATCGTCTCAATTGTAAATCCGGGTTGTTTTTTTCTGTAAATGGATGGTGATTACAATGAAATACCGATATCCGGATTTGGTGAGGGAGGGTGCCTTACTGGCGTTTCTCGCTCTTGGATTAGCGTGCTCCACTTTTCGTTTTAACTGACCGGTATGCATAGCCAGATGAGCTACACGCTCTACGATATTCTTGAGGTGTCCCGCGGCGCCAGAACCGAGATAATTCGTTCTGCGTATCGCACGCTGGCTCGCCAATATCATCCGGATAAAAATCCCGGGCAAGGCAGTGTCGAGATGATGTCCGATATCAATCGCGCATACTCTATTTTGTCCGATCCGCTGAAGAGAAAAGGCTACGACGCTTTGCCGGCAAGCGATTCAGGAACCGCGGCTGCCGATAGAGACCGCGGCTTCCGGTGGCGTAAGCCGGCCGCAGCCCCTTCAGACACTTATAAAACCCGTCACCGCGATGACGCTTCGGCGCACGAGCCCGGCGGGACGCGGCGCGGATTTCGTGAGCCCGATTCTCACTCTGCGCCGGGCCGACAACGACCTCCCGAGTTCAGCGCTACAGCGACCAACATTGCCCCTACCAGACACTTATCAAAAAAACAGTGGGTATTTTTGTTCGGCGCGGCCGTGCTTGCTGCCGGAATTGGGGGGGCCTTCCCACATGCAGTGAGGAGCATCGAGGTTACGGATAGCAAGGAGGGAGAAATCGCAGGCCAGTGGCGGCGCTACAACGAACAAGCGCCTCACCAAGCTGCCGACGCTCACTTCACCGGTCAGGGCGCGCCGAAAAATTATGAAAGAGCGCGAAAGCTTTATTTGAAAATCAGTAATGAAAGCCGCGCGCGAAAAAATTTGCAAGGTGCGGTGGACGAACGCGGTCGACTGGCGTTACGCCGCCTCGGCGAGATTCATGCGAAAGGTCTCGGCGTCGACCGGGACTGGCAGCAAGCTAAAAATTACTATGCCGAAGCCGCCGCATCGGGCGACATTCAGTCGATGGTTGCGCTGGCCGAATACTATTCGGCCGACAAGGCGACGCACTCCGATCTGCTGGCGGCCTATGCGTGGTACAACAAGCTCGCCGCGGTGCCGCCGGGTGCGTACTCCGTTACGACGCCAAGCGACAATGGTGAAACGTATCGGATGCTTGCTGACGCCTCCAAAAAGCGCGACGTCCTGGAAAAGAAATTGTCGACGGAAGATCTCCGCCGCGCGCAAGGCTTGTAGCCCTACTGTCTGCGACTGGTGCTGCACCAATCGCGGATTTTTGCGATTTGTGATCAATCGCGACCAGCGTTGGCTGATAGGCGGCCGATCACGAAGTTAATGCGCTGAACGCTCGCAAACTTCGCTTAATCTCCATTGCACGCGCGGCCCGGCGTCATTTTCACCGCGACCCGTGCGCTACAATGCGCCCCTCCCATGAATCGACCCCGCGAATTCGACACGCAACAGCGGTTGGCCAATCTGCCGCGCCCGACGTATCCCGACGAATTGCCGGTAGTCGCGCGCCGCGACGAGATTGCGCGAGCGATTCGCACGAACCAGGTCGTCATCGTGTGCGGCGAGACCGGTTCCGGCAAAACCACGCAGTTGCCGAAAATCTGCCTCGACATCCAACGCGGCGTCAACGGCCTCATCGGCCACACGCAGCCGCGCCGCATAGCCGCGCGCACGGTCGCTTCTCGCATCGCACAGGAGTTGAAGAGTCCGCTCGGCCACGCGGTCGGCTACAAAATCCGTTTCACCGATCGCGTTTCGGCCGACACTTATGTGAAATTGATGACCGACGGTATCCTGCTTGCCGAGACGCAGGGCGACCGCCTGTTGCGCGCGTACGACACGCTTATCATCGACGAAGCGCATGAGCGCAGTCTTAACATCGACTTCCTGCTGGGCTACCTGAAGGAAATCCTGCCGCAGCGGCCTGATCTTAAAGTCATTGTCACGTCGGCCACGATCGATGCCGACCGCTTCGCCAAACACTTCGCGAACGGCGACGAGTTGGCGCCGGTGATCGAAGTGTCCGGACGCATGTATCCAGTCGAGGTGCGCTACCGGCCCCTGAAATCGAAAGAAGAAGACGATGAAGTGCAGGACATGGAAGAGGCGATCGTCGCGGCCGTCGATGAACTCGCGCGCAGCGGCCCCGGTGATGTGCTGGTGTTTTTGCCGGGCGAACGTGAAATCCGGGAGACCGCCGAGCTTCTGCGCAAGCATCATCCCAAGGGCGCCGAAATTTTGCCTCTTTACGCGCGGCTCTCGTTCGAAGAGCAGGACCGGGTGTTCAAGCCGCACGGCGCGCGCCGCATCGTGCT
>JANYCE010000091.1 GCA_025360445.1 Betaproteobacteria bacterium | reverse complement strand
GATATTGACGCCCGTCATGAAATTAAGCAGCGCGCCGGCGAGATTGGCCGGCGACCCCGCGCCTGACGACGCGTAATTCAACTGGCCCGGTTTGGCCTTCGCGAGCGCGACCAGTTCTTTGACGGTCGACGCCGCGAGTCCGGGGTAGGCGGCAAGTATCAAAGGTGTCGAGCCTATGAGGCTGATGGGTGCGAGATCGCGTTGCGCGTTGTACGGCATCGCCTTGATGAGACTTGGATTGGTCGCCAGTGAGCTCGCGACGAGCACGAGCGTGTAACCGTCAGCGGGTGCTTTGACCGCGAGTGCAGTGCCGATAATGCTGTTGGCGCCGGCGCGATTATCGACAATCACCTGCTGGCCTAAATTTTCAGCGAGCCGCTGTGCAATGAGCCGCGCCATGATGTCGGCGTTGCCGCCAGGCGCATACGGCACGATCATGCGCAGCGGCCGCGCGGGGAATTCGGCGCCCGCGGCCAGCGTCAAGCTGTTGGTGATAACGCTCGCCAATACAATCGCGGTCAGAATGATTTTGCGCAAGCGCGGTCGCCTGCATCGCATGCTCATTCGATTCGCACGCCCGCTTCTTTGATGACCTTCGTCCATTTCGGTATTTCATCGCGCACGCGCGCGGCAAATTCTTTAGGGCCGTAGTAATACGGTTCGACGCCCTGACGCGACAACTTCTCGATAATGTCGGGATTCTTGAGCGTTTTTTCGATCTCGCCGCTCAGGCGTTCGAGCAGCGGCGCCGGTATGCGGGCGGGGCCAACCAGTCCGTACCACAACGTGGCTTCGTAACCAGGAACGCCGGCCTCAGCAATCGTCGGCGTATCTGGCACGGCGGGCGAGCGCTTCGCAGTGGTCACTGCGAGCAGGCGCAATTTGCCGGCCCTCACCTGCGGCAGCACCGACAGCATCGACGACATCATGAGTGGTATCTGACCGCCGAGCAGTTCAGTGACAGCGGGCGCGGTGCCTTTATAGGCGATGTGTTCCATTTTTATGCCGGCCATCATGTCGAAGAGCGCCATCGCGAGATGCCCGACCGAGCCGCTACCTGAACTGCCGTAACTGTAGTGACCCGGCTTGGCTCTGGCGAGTGCGATGAGTTCCTTGACCGAACCGGCCGCGACTGACGGGTGCACCACCAGCATTTGCGGCGACAACGCAACGAGCGCGATCGGCGCAAAATCGCGCACCGTGTCGTACGGCAGCTTGGCGTAAAACCCGACGTTCGTAACAAAACTGTTGGGTACGAGCACCATCGTATGGCCGTCGGGCGCGGATTTGGCGGCGAGGTCGGTGCCGACGATGGTGTTCGCACCGGCGCGATTGTCGACGATGACGCGTTGACCGAGCCCTTCACCTAATTTATCGGCGATCAGCCGCGCGAGCACGTCGTTGCCGCCACCCGGCGGGTACGGCGATATCAGGCGTATCGGCCGGCTCGGGAACGGCTGCGCGTGGGCCGGGGTGAGCATCGCGACCAATAAAAATGCGACGGCGACGGATGTCCAGCGTGCCAGGATTGAAGTCATCGGTCAGCGCCGGTTGCCAGGCTAGCGCTCGATCCGTTACCCCCGCCCCCTATCAAGGCCGGCGAGGGGGGCTTAAAGCGCAGTCGGATTGTCATAGGGTTTTGCGATCGTTAACGATGGCGATCGGAATGCGGCGCCGGCCGAACTGGCCGTCAAACATCTCGAATTCACCAGCGATTGTTGACGTGCATTGCGGGCATTTTGAATCGGGCGTGAGATTGTAAGCTTCAATTTTATGCCAGTCGCGCACGATGAGCGGGGTGCGACACTGCGGACAATAAGTGGTGCCGCCATCGAGGTCGTGCACGTTGCCGGTATAAACGTAGTGAAGTCCCGCGTCGAGCGCGATCTGGCGCGAACGGGTCAGCGTTGCGGGCGGCGTCGCGGCGATATCCGTCATTTTATAGTCCGGATGGAAGGCGGTGAAATGCAACGGCACGTCAGCACCCAGTTCGCGCATGATCCAATCGCACATCGCAGTAATTTCCTCGATCGAATCGTTTTTGCCGGGAATCAGCAGAGTCGTGATCTCGAACCACACCGACGTATGATGCTTAAGGTAGATCAGCGTGTCGAGCACTGGCTGCAAACGGGCGCCGCAAAGCTTGAAATAAAATTCATCGGTAAATGCTTTGAGGTCGACGTTTGCCGCGTCCATCTTGGCGAAAAAGTCCCGCCGTGGCACGTCGTGTATAAAGCCCGCAGTGACCGCGACGGTGCTGATGCCGCGCGCATGACACGCATCGGCTGCATCCATCGCATATTCCGCGAAAATCACCGGATCGTTGTAGGTGAACGCGATGCTTTTGCAACCGTTGGCGACCGCGGCTTCGGCAATGGCGGCGGGTGTGGCTTCATCGGCGAGCCGGTCCATGTCTCTGGATTTGCTGATGTCCCAATTCTGGCAAAACTTGCACGCCAGATTGCAGCCGGCGGTGCCAAACGAGAGCACGCTTGAGCCGGGGTAGAAATGATTGAGTGGTTTCTTTTCGATCGGGTCGATGCAAAATCCTGACGAGCGCCCGTATGTTGTGAGCATTATCCAGTCGCCCATGCGCTGACGCACGAAACACGCGCCGCGCTGGCCTTCGTGCAGCCGGCAGTCGCGAGGGCACAAGTCGCATTGCATGCGGCCATCATCGAGCATATGCCACCAGCGACCGGCGTAGTTCATGTCTTTAAAGGCATATCGTCAATGTCATAGCGTCACCGCTCGTCTTCGCGCCACTTGGTCACGGTGTAGCGGGACAGCGTGACTGCGGGGTCCCAGAAGTCAGGCGGCAGTCCAGCCTTGTGCTTGAGGTGGCCAATGAACAGGTTCGGGTCGCGGAAACTTTCCCACACTTGCGGCAGGAAAGTGCTGCGGTGATAACCGTATTTGAAAATCACGCCATCGATGCCGGAGCGCAATTGCGCGACTGCGTCGGCCTCATCCCGGTATTGCATAAGCTCGACTGCTGACAGCACAGAGACTTCCACTTTTATGTCACCGAACTCATCTGCCGTCAGCGGCTTAAAGCGCGGATCGCGCACTGCGGCAGCAATTGCATTCGCTCTGACGTCTTCGCCGAGGGCTCGATGCGCTTCCAGCGTGCCGATGCAGCCGCGTAGTTCCCCCCGCTTCGTTAACGTTACAAACGAAGCCCGATGCGTTTGCAGCCACTGCGCATCATCGTGTGCCTGCATGGACAGTCCGAGTTCACCCGCAATCGCGTCGCGTGCGAGCGGCAGCAGGACGCTGCCTGCCTGTGCGGGCAACGCACTCTTGTCTGTGCCGTAAAGTGCGGTGCCCGCATCGCCGGCGCTTAACTCAGGGCAAGACTGCGCTTCGTAGAATGCGAATGCGCCGTAACCGACCACGCGCGTGCGGTCTCCCGCGGTGTCGCCGGAGTTGCGCAAATCGATTAACTCTGGCGACAGGCCGCGTTTGCGCGCGGTTTTGAGCAGCCCGTTGATCGGCGTTCCGCCGCACGCCTGCTCGTGCGCAACATTCGGCTGCAAATTGAGGATCCCCCGGGCGGTGAGGCGGTCGGCTGCCTGCGCATCGGCGTAACCCAGATAATGCGATAAGTCGGAACTGATGACGATCAGCGTTTCAGCGCCGCCCCACAACACATCGAGCACCTGTGCCACTTCGTCAGACGTCGCATCACCGACGGCCAACGGGACGAGAGTGAATGTGCCGAGCGCTGCCTGCAGAAACGGCAGATGCACTTCGAGCGAATGCTCTTGCGCGTGTGCTGCCGCGCTGACGGTAACCTGCGGCAGGTTTTTTAACGCGCTAACTGCGGAGGCATCGACGGCGATGGTGCCAAGCGGCGTTGCCAACGCACGCGCATCGGGCAGCGCGAGGCCGCGCACCGGCACGCGGTGAACCGGCCCCAACAGCACCACGCGTTCGATGCTGCCGCGCGCAGGCGCAAGGCGCGCATAAACCGCCGCAGCGACCGGTCCTGAATAAATGTAGCCGGCGTGTGGCGCGATGATGGCCTTCGGCACCGGCTGGCCGCGCGCAGCGCCCGCGGCGCCCGCCAACAGCGCTGACACGTCTTGCGCGAGTTGGCCGGCCGAGTTCGGATAAAAACTCCCGGCCACCGCGGGAGGTCGTACGCTGCTCATATCAGTCTCGCTCTTTCATGTTCATCATAATTATAGCTGCGGCGCAGCGGTATTCGTATGGATTACCCTGGCATGCTGAAGGGCCTGCGGGCCACAAAAGGCCGCGGCAGTGCTGCTACAATCTGGACGAACAATGCCGGTTTCTTCGATGCCCAAACTATTTGCTTTGATACCCGCAGCCGGCAGCGGTTCCCGCATGGGCGCTGCACAGCCCAAGCAGTATCTGCCGCTCGCTGGCAAACCTGTGCTTTATCATGCGCTGCGCAATTTATGTCGGCATACCGCAATCGACCGGGTGATGGTCGTACTCGCGCCGGACGATACGTTTTTCGCGCAACAGGACTGGCAAGATTTTGGATCGCGGCTGATGCCGCTGTATTGCGGCGGCCCGTTGCGCGCGGACAGCGTGTTCAACGGTTTGCTGGCTGCGCGTGACGAAATCGGCGCCGACGATTGGGTGCTCGTGCACGATGCGGTGCGCCCCTGTCTTGCTCACGAAACGCTTGCACGTCTGATCGAAACATTGCGCGATGAGCCCACTGGCGGATTGCTCGCGTTGCCCGTGGTGGACACGTTAAAGCGCGGGGACGCTGACGGTTACGTGCTGTCGACCGAGGCGCGTGAACATTTGTGGCAGGCGCAAACGCCGCAAATGTTTCGCTACCGACTGTTGCTCGAAGCACTGCGCGCGGGCGGGCTGGCAACCGCGACCGATGAAGCGAGCGCGATCGAGCGCCTTGGATTGCGGCCTAAACTTGTAATGGGAGACAGCCGGAACCTGAAGGTGACGTATCCGCAGGATCTTGCATTGGCTGAAACGCTTTTGCGTGGCATGGAGAGAGAATGAGAATCGGGCAGGGATTCGATGCGCACGCATTAAAAGCCGGGCGCAAATTGGTTATTGGCGGAGTCACCATACCGCACGCGCGCGGGTTGGACGGACACTCGGATGCGGACGTGCTGCTGCACGCGATTTGCGACGCGTTGATCGGCGCGGCGGCGCTCGGCGATATCGGGACGCATTTTCCGGACAGCGATGCGCGGTATAAAGGTGTCGACAGTCGCCAGTTGCTGCGTGAAACAGCGGCATTGCTCGCAAACAACGGCTGGCGCGTGGTTAACCTTGATACGACCATCATTGCGCAGGAGCCGCGCATGGCGCCGCATATCGCCGGCATGATCTCCAATATCGCCGCCGACTTGAACATCCCCGTGCGCGACGTCAATGTGAAAGCCAAGACGACGGAGAAGCTCGGGTTTACCGGCCGCGCCGAGGGGATTGCCGCCGAGGCCGTCGTGTTGATCGCGCCGCTGGCTGCTTAAAGCGCCGGCACTTAATTCGTTGGCACGTTATTTCCTCCCGCGATGCCGCGTTTGTTCTTTGCGTTATGGCCGGAACCCGCAGTCCGCGAAGAACTTTATCGCCTCGCGCAGACCGCCCGTCTCACCGGCGGGGGCCGTCTCATGCGGCGTGACAATCTGCATCAAACACTGGTCTTCATAGGTAACGTAGGGGAGCGCCAGGTGGCGAGCGTGCGGGCAGTCGGCGCAGATATTAAGGCGCAGCCATTCACACTTGAATTCGGCACGGCGGGATTTTGGCGACACAATCGGTGTGTGTGGGCCGGTCCGGTTGCGACGCCGGCGTCGCTTAGTGAGCTGGTTGCCGCCTTGGAAGAAGGCCTTGCGCGCGCAGGCATCGCATACGACCGCCGTCCATACAGCCCGCATGTGACGCTTTTACGCGACGCGCGTTCACCGGCGCCATCCCCTCGAACTCGTTTTGACTGGCCGGTGCGTGACTTCGTACTCCTCGAGTCTGCGCGCGATGCAAGAGCCGTCGTATACCGCGAGATTGCGCGGTGGCCGCTCGCGGTTTAGCCGCGCGGCAACTTTATTTCGTGGAAACCGGGGCCGGCGCTTTTTTGGGGGGCACCGGCTTCGCCGACGAACTCGTCGCGGCGAGTTGCTCGACGAGATGAATTGCACCTGCAACAAAACTCTGCTGCGGATAGTCGCGGCAGTATTGATCAAAATACTGGTTGAACTCGTCGCCGCTCGGAAATGCACCGACTTTCACTTGACGCAACGGCGTCGCATAGTTGTGGCCGGAAGCAAAACCGCGTGCCCAGATTTCGTACTGCTGGCGCACGAGCTTATTGCCTGCCGACGAAGTCCATGCAGCGCAAGTCGCATTCTCGGCGGAAAAGATGATGTTGATCTGCGGTTCACGGTCCGCCGCGAGCACCGGCGCGGCCGCAAGGGCCACGCTCATAAAAAAACTAATTGCCTTCACGTCCGATCTCCTGAAATTGTTTTTCGCGCTGTACTGGCGCATACGTCAGTGCGCGGGAACCGGTGACCCGGATGCGATTGCCGCCTTCGTCACCTCGAACTCGACGCGCGCCTCAAGTCCGCCGCCCGCGCGCGCGAGCAATTGAACCTGGCCGCCGTGCAGTTTGGCGATGCGATCGACGATTGCCAGCCCCAGACCCGAGCCCGGCGTGCTGCGCGCTTCATTAAGGCGCGTGAACGGCTGCAGCATCCGTTGCGCGTCTGCCGCCGGTATGCCTGGCCCCCGATCGAGCACCGACAGGCGCACGCTCCCTCGCGAATAAGATGTTTCGACTTCGACCACGCCGTCTGCTCCGCCATGCCGCAGAGAATTGTCAATTAAATTAGTGAGCAGTCGTTGCATGGCCAGTGGTTGCAGTTTCAACAGGGGCACTGCACCGATGCGCGCGGTCACGCGTTTGCCCTGGCGTTCATAGCGCTCGACGACTGCCTGCACAATTTCACTAACATCGAGTTGAGCGACACTCGCTGGCTCGGCGGTGATGCGGGCGAAATCGAGAAACTGATTGATCACAGCATCGATGTCTTCGACGTCCTGCACCATACCGCTGCGCAGCGCTTCGTCGGTTTTCGCATCGAGCATTTCCACGCCGAGGCGGATCCGTGCGAGCGGCGTGCGCAGATCGTGCGAAACACCCGCCAGCAGCAGCGCGCGGTCAGCGTCGGCGCGCTGCAAATCGGTCGCCATCTGATTGAACGCGCGCGCCACCGTGCGCACTTCGGCGGGACCGGTTTCCTCAACCGGAGGCGGCACTTCGCCGCGTCCGATGGCCGTCGCCGCGCGCGCTAATTCGCGTAACGGACGGTTGATGCGCGCAACGATGGCGAACGCGCCCGCGAGCGACAACAGAAGAATCAATGCGCCCCAGCCGATCCAGCGCAATTGTTCCGCGCGCGCCACGCGCTCACGCGACAGACGCACCCAGTATTCCTGATCGTCGATGGTGAAATTGACCCATATACC
>JANYCE010000154.1 GCA_025360445.1 Betaproteobacteria bacterium | reverse complement strand
CACCGCGGGAGTCCATTTATAATCTAGCCGCCCGGTGGTGTCAACGCGAGGCCGGGCGCATTCTTCCATAGGAGAATGCGCGCCTGAAGCGGGCATAAGCGCACCGCCTTGGCGCAGCCCCTACCGCCCACCGGCGATGATTTATTTGCGCGGCGCCGGGCCCGGAATTTTATCAACCGCTTCGACCGCTGCATCGTAGATTCTTCGCGCAACGGCCTCACGTGCTTTGACGGATTCGAGTTTCTTTTGCGCCGCGTCCGATTGGGCTTTTAATTCATCCGCGCGCTTTTGCGCCGCCTTGTGGCTGGCGTCGGCCTCGCGGTATTCCTGCTCCGCCCGCTTCATCTCGAATTCGGTTTTCTGCAGTTCGCTGAATGCGGCGCCCGCCTTGCGCTGAGCACCCTGCAATAAGTCATCGCTCGGGGACTGCGCGATAGCAAATCCCGCGGCACACAACAGCGCACTTACAAGCAGATGAAGTCGCATCGCAACCCTCTCAAAATGAGTCGGTACCTCAGTCGAATTTAATGCCGAGCTTGGTCACCATGCTGCGATGGAACTCAAGTTGATCAGCGACGAAGATGCGCAGCTCCTCAGGGGTATTGGTGACTGGATCGACGGCCAGATCGACAAACCTTTGCGTGACATCGGGCGCGCTCATCGCTTGGGCAACTGCCTGATTAAGACGCACCACGATCGCGCGCGGCGTCTTCGCCGGCGCAAAAAGTCCAAACCAACCGGCGGCTTTGTACGCGGGCAGGCCCGATTCGGCGACCGTCGGCACATCGGGCAGAACCGGCGAACGCTTGCCGCCGCCCACCGCGAGCGCTTTGAGGCGCCCGGCTTTGACGTGCGGCACGCTGCCACCGGCCATCGGCCCGAAATAAAACTGCGTTTCGCCGGCAATAGTCGCAGTAATCGCCGGCGCGCCGCCCTTATACGGAACGTGCACGGTTTGTTTCATGATATCGGCGACGCTTACGAACAAGGCGACTGCGAAGTGACTTGTTGAACCGTTGCCGCCCGACGCGTAGTTAAGCGCGCCGGGCCGCGCCTTCGCAAGCGCGATCAACTCGCGAACATTGGCAGCCGGCACTGCTGGACTTACAACGAGCAGGTTCTGCGCGATCGCGAACAACGATATCGGCTCAAAGTCGCGCACCGGGTCGTAACCAAGCTTTGCATGAATCAACGGCGCGAAAGAGTGCGTCGACACCGAGCCCGCCAGCAAGGTATAGCCGTCGGGCATTGCACGCGCGGCGATTTCGCCGCCGATGACGCCGCCGCCACCGCCGCGATTGTCGATCACGACCTGCATTCCCAACACTTGCGTCAATTTATTCACGACGATGCGCGCAATCGTATCGTTCGCACCGCCCGCGGGATTCGGTGAAATAAGGCGGATTGGATGCGTCGGATAAGTCTGCGCGAATGCGTTGCCAGCGAGCAGGGTCGTCGTCAGCAGCATTCGCGCGGCAGTAAATTTAATCCTCAATTCACGCTCCTGAATTCTAGGTTTCAAGCGGCAGCCGGATGGTTTGGCCGGTGTTCGCCGCGCGCTCAATCGCAATGGTCGTCTCGAGCGTGATGCGTGCCTGCTCGGGTGTGGTGTGGATGGTCGGGGCGCCGGTGACGAGATGATCAAGCCAGGAACGCGTTTCATTCGCGAGCGGCCCCCAGAAGTCGCCGCACGCCCAGTCGCCGGCAGTATTGCTGCCGAGAAAAGCCATCTCGACGTTGTGATCGGGCACATACGCATGCGGAATACCGCGCTCCGAAAAAAGTACATGCTCCATGTGATCGTCATCGATGATCATCGTGCCTTCCGCGCCGAGCAGCTCAACGCGATCCGACTGACCGAGCGTCGGATAGCGCGTAGGCAGCGCGTAACTCACGCCAAGATTGATAACCGCGCCGTCGGCCATCGTGACGATGCCCCACGTTACGTCCTGTGCGCTATAACCAGCGGCCTTGAAAATACCGGTTTGACCGCGCGCTATCACTTCAACCGGCCGGTTACCCTCGAGAAACCAGCACATTAAATCGACGTAGTAGGTGAGCACGTCGACGACGGGTGTCGCATGCGCATCGCGCTTCAAAATCGAAAATGCCTGCGCGCGAGAGTTATAGACGCGCGCCGTGCCGCCGACGACGCGTCCGAGGCGCCCATGCAGCATCTGCTCTTTGGCCCGCAGGAAACATTCCTTGAAGCGCCGACTGTAGCCGATGCGCAGGTCGCCGCCGGTTTTGCGCCAGGTGTCGAGGATGTCGTCGGCGTCGGCGAGCGTTAATGCGAGCGGTTTCTCGACGAGCACCGGCTTGCCGAGTTCAAGCGCTTTTTTGACGGGCGCAGCGTGCTCGCCTTCCGGTGTCGAGACGAATACCGCGGTGACTTCCGGCCGCGAG
>JANYCE010000074.1 GCA_025360445.1 Betaproteobacteria bacterium | reverse complement strand
TGCGCTGGCCGCCGGTCTGCTCGGCGGCACTTTCGCGGCGGGTGCGCACCTGACCAAAGCCGGCAGCCGTGTGCTTATCAATACCTCGCCGGAACCCTTCAGCAATTGGGCGGCTTCGCTGGCCGAAGACACGCTCGTGGCCGGCATCGTGTGGTTCGCGTTTTCGCATCCCATCGAGCTCATCTTTATTCTCGCGCTGATTGTGGTGCTGACAATCTGGCTGCTGCCCAGACTATGGCGCGGCGTGCGGCGCGCAATTTTAGCCGCGCGTCAGCTGCTCGGCTTTGCGGGATAGTTGCCGGCGACCAGCGGCAGTTGCAATGCGCGCCGTAAAACTGAAATAAACTCGGCGGCCGCCCATGCAAACACCTGACCTTCCCGCCCTGCGAGATATGCGCGCACATTGCGTTCGAGGCGGTCAACGCCAGTATCGCTTAATGCCGCCTCGAGACCGGCGGTCACGGTAGTCTCCGGACTATTCGATCCGCGCGTAAACCAGACCTGTTTGATGCGTTGACGCCCGCGATCATAGAGAATATCAGCCCGCAGCATGCCGGCTGCGAATTGTTGCTCCCCTGTGATGAGTTGAACATCAGTAGACGGCTGACGCACGAGTTGAAGCCAGTCCGCCGTATCGATCTCCGCGAGGGCGTGCTGATAGCGTGCATGTTCGGAGAGCGACAGATCGGCCTCCTGAATCTCGGCCGCGAACTCGCTTTCGAAAGCGGCAATCATGCGGTCTTTGATCAGAACAACGTCGGGTCGTTCGCCCAGCACGGTCCTGACATCCGTAAAGCGCTCGCGCGCAGCCGCGACCGTGCTCTCAACCGGCCCGTATGCCGGTGTGCGTAGCGCCAGGAGCAGCGTCGGCAAGCTCAGATCGAGATACAACACACCCTGGTATAGCAGCGCGTCTCCTTCGAACACGCCGCCCGCGGTACCCAGCCTGCGGCTGTCCACTTCAATGTCATGCGGCGGGCGATGGCGGGCCGGCACGCCAGCCGCGATTAGCGCGCTGGCTAGCGCATGACCGATGCGGCGCGCAACCGCCTGCATGGCGAAAGTTTTGACATCGCGCTGATGTAAATAGAGCGCCCATCCGAGCTGCGCGGCATCGCAATAAAAGGCGTCGCCGCCGGTTAGCCGGCGCTGCATTGCGATGTCGGACGCACTGCAATAGGCGGGGTTGGCTTCATGGGCTGCGCTATGCCGGCTTGCGATTAATACGCTGGGCGCAAAACGCGAGAACCGCAATGTGCTTGGGATTTCTTCTGCATGCCGCGCTTCGAGCAGCGCGCGATCAAGCGCAATATTCTGCGCTGCTGCGCGCAAACCCGTGTCGATGACGCGCCACATTTCGGTCATTTTGTTCAGCCCGTCATCAACTGACGGCCGGTCGAGGCATGCAACGTCATTTGCGCATCGCGATCTCGCTATTCCGGCGGCTTCGCCTCTTGCTCATCACGCTGCGACAAAAACTTTTCGAAGGTCCCGCTTTGATAAGCGTTGCTCGTCACGTACTCATCGAACTGCATAAACGCGGCGACCGGCGTGCGCGAGCCGCGCCGCGTTAGAATTTCTTTGCCGTCCGGCGATACGAACATCCATGCCGGCACGGGCGACGCGCGCAAGTGCTTGATCGCGTCAGCGCGCGTGATCTTTGCGCCGTCGGGCAGCGTCATCACGTCGGTCGGGTTGCCGTGAATATCGAAATAGGCGAGCACAAAATGCTCGGCATAACGTCTGCGCAACGCATCAAAGGAAAAAGTGTTTTTATTTGCGATCTCGCAATACGGGCAGGTCGGAAAGCCAAAATAAACGAAGAGCGGCTTATGCGTGCGCTTGGCGATGCGAACGGCCTCGTTATATTCGACAAACGGCCAGCCGTCAGGCGTCTTCGCATGTGCGCCCGGCAGCGCGAGCAGCATGATCAGCACCGCGATTTTCACACTGTAATGTCTAATCAGTGCGGGCCAATGCATGGGCTCGCGCCCTACTTCTTTTTGAGGAAAAAAATGAAATCGCTGCTCACAGTCTCTGCTCCCAGCAACTCGTTGCCGGTTTGCCGCGCAAACGCCTGAAAGTCTTTGACCGCGCCGGGGTCTGTAGCGGCCACCCGCAGCACTTGGCCGGAAATCATGTCGTTCAGCGTTTTTTTAGTACGCAATATAGGCAGCGGACAATTCAATCCGCGTGTGTCGAGTTCTTTGTCGAATTCCATTCTCACTCCCGGCTGGCGTTTTTTAGCGGAACTTAATATAAGGCCGCCGTGCGCTTCGTGCAAGACGTTGCATGAGCCATAAACATGGCCGGCTTCCCTGAAACAATCCGCGGAATACGCGGCGTGCCGTCAGAAGACGCTGATATTTTTATCAGCGAGCAATTGAGAAAGACGGGTATTTGCCAAAGACAGGCGGTCGACGAGAATCTCGAGAAATGCGCCGTTGAAGTTGTGGCGGCACAATTCGGACGACTGCGCGAGGGCTTCGGCCTTGATCTCTATTACGGTGATGTCAGTTGCCGCCGTCACGCTGGCCGTACGCTGAAACTGCTTATTACCTAGATAAGCCATCTCGCCGAAGCAATCGCCCGTGCGCAGCACGTTCAGAAGTTTGCCCTGCTTGCTGATCTTGACTTCACCGGCGGCCAGTATGAAAAACGATTTTCCGACATCGCCTTCCTTGATCAGCACCTGCCCGGGACCGAACTTTCCCCAGGTAGTGACGCGCAGCACTTCCCATAATTCGACATCGGCGAAGTTTTTGAAAAAAATGAGTTTTCGCAACGCGTTGAATTTCTCGCTGTCGGGAATGTTTTTTTCAGGCTTCTGCAGATTGCCAAACACCGCGACGAGTTCATGAGAGATCTCCTCCCATGACTGATAGCGTTCAGCGGTGTTTTTCTGGAGCGCGCGCTTCACGATGGCGTCAAGCTGCGGGGGCACCTCCGGCCGGATTACGCTGGGTGCCGGCGCGTCCGCATTGATGATCTGATAGATCATGCTGTAGTTGTTGTTGGCCTGGAATGGCAGCTTGCCGGTCAGCATTTGATACAGCACGACGCCGAGAGAAAAAATATCCGTTTGATGCGTCAACTGCCCTTCTTTGACCTGCTCCGGCGACATATAAGCAGGCGAACCGATGCCCGTGATCTGGGTAGTTTCGGTGGCCGTGGTCTGGGCGGCGCCAAAGTCGGTAATCTTGATATCGTTTTCGCCGGACAACATGATGTTGGCGGGCTTGATGTCGCGATGTATGACGCCGTGTTTGGCGGCGTAATCGAGCGCTTTGGTGCATTTGAAAACGATCTCGATCACCTTGTTGATCGGCAACAGGTTGTCGGCACGCGAATAGGGCTCAAGCGTCGTGCCACTGACATATTCCATGACGATGTAGCTCGCCTCGTCGTCGGCGACTGCATCGTAAATACTCACAATGTGCGGATGCGACAGCTTGCCGGCGAGCGATGCCTCGGTAACAAACAGTTTGCGATAACGCCGGCCGTGCTCCTTGTCGCCTAAGGCCTCCTGCATGACCACCTTCATCGCGACGTGGCGGTTAACGAAAGGATCGAGCGCTTCGTAAACGATACTGGTCGCGCCCTTGCCCAACTCGCGAATGATTTCGTATTTGCCTATTTTTTTCATTGTCATTTCAGTGCTGGAACGGCGGCGGCTACGTTGAGAATTGATATTGATAAGCTAACAAATACAATACCATAAAGCAGGAATTTTGAGACAGATCCAGTTTTGCTCGCACGGTCCCTCATTGGCGATGACTTTGTCTTTATTGCTGGGCCATGGGTCAGTCAGCTGCGAAAATGCATCCTGGATTGATGCGCTTTACTTGTATGCGCTAATTTCGGAACGGGGATAAATGACATGAAAAATACGCGCGAACCGGCATCCGCACCGCCGTCACCCGTAAGCTTCACCGAGGCCTTGCGCTACTGGCTCAAGCTGGGATTTATCAGTTTCGGCGGACCAGCCGGTCAAATCGCAATCATGCATCAGGACCTCGTTCAGAATAGGCGCTGGATTTCCGAGCGGCGTTTTTTACACGCACTCAATTACTGCATGCTGCTGCCCGGGCCGGAAGCAACGCAGCTCGCAACCTATATCGGCTGGATGATGCACAAGACGCGCGGTGGCATTGCCGCCGGCGTTTTATTCGTGCTGCCATCGCTCTTCATCCTGATCGGGCTGTCGTGGATTTACATGACTTACGGCCAGGTGCCTGCGGTAGCCGGTTTTCTCTACGGCATTAAACCGGCGGTCACCGCGATTGTGGTATTTGCTGCTTACCGCATCGGTTCACGTGCTCTAAAAAATGCAGCGCTATGGTCAATCGCAGCGATCGCCTTCATTGCGATCTTCGCGTTGAAGCTGCCTTTTCCGTACATCGTGCTCGCGGCGGGTGTGGCCGGCTATCTGGGCGGGCGCTATGCGCCGGAACAATTTGCAATCGGCGGCGGACATGCGGCGGCAGACACGAGCTATGGCCCGGCGCTCATAGACGACAGCACGCCAACACCGCCGCATGCCAAGTTCTCGTGGGCACGCGTCGGGCGTGTGTGCGCCTGCGCCGCCGTGTTGTGGTGCGGCGCCATGGCGCTGCTTTACACGCGCTATGGGTGGGACGCCACGCTGACGCAGATGGGGTGGTTTTTCACCAAGGCTGCGTTGCTCACGTTTGGCGGCGCCTACGCGGTTTTACCTTACGTTTATCAGGGTGGCGTTGAGCAATTTCAGTGGCTAACTGCAACCCAGATGATCGATGGACTGGCGCTTGGTGAAACCACGCCGGGCCCGCTCATCATGGTCGTAACGTTCGTCGGCTTCGTCGGCGGCTGGACCAAGGAAATATTCGGCCCGCATCACTTGTTTACGGGAGCGACCCTCGCAGCCCTGGTCGTCACTTACTTCACTTTTCTGCCCAGCTTTATCTTTATTTTTTTAGGCGGTCCTTTGATTGAATCGACCCATGGCAATCTTAAGTTTACCGCCCCGCTCAGCGCCATCACTGCGGCAGTCGTGGGCGTCATTCTTAATTTAGCGGTGTTTTTCGCGTATCACGTGCTATGGCCGCAAGGTTTTAGTGAAAATTTCGAATGGCTGGCCGCTCTGCTGGGTGCGGCTGCCTGCATAGCATTGTTTCGATTTAAAGCGGGCATTATTCCGGTGATCGTGGCGTGTGGCGCCGCCGGGCTTGTCTACACCTTGGTCAAACCGCTTCTGTCGGCTTAGCGCGAATGAATCACGGCTAATACCGCAACTGCACGGCCTACTTGCGGTTTTCGCGCCGCGCCTCGTCGTCCTGCAAACGGAGCTCCCGCAATCGCGCATCGACACTTGATTGTTGATAGAAATCGCCATCACCGCTTTTTTGGGCCAGCACCAATTGATCGATCGCAGCGCGCACATTGCCCATTCTGTAATACGCTTCAGCCGAGGCGCGGTGCTGTGCAAGGCGCTTGCCGAGCGCGGCATAGCATTTGGCCTGTAATTGATACATGTGGTAATCAGACACCGAGTATTGAAGCCGGCTCTCGATCAATTTGAGCGCTTCGCCCGCTTGCCGGTTAGCCAGCAAAAGTTCCGCATAGTCGTAAACCAGCGTCCGGTAGCCGGAGTGTTTTCTGAGCGCATCGCGGTAAGTCTGCAGCGCAGCGCTCACGTCGCCGCTCGCAACGTAATAACGCCCCGCGAGCGCCTCGACAACTGCATTATCGGGCAGCGCCAGGCGCAACGTTGCGAGCTCGCGACCGGCGCGTGCATACGCTCTGATCCGGATGAGGGCGGAAATGAGTCCGTAGCGGCTGGCGGCTTCGCTAAGATATTTACGCTCGCCTAAACTCTCCTCAAAAAATACTAACGCGTCCTGCGCCGTGTCCTGCCCCGCTTTGAGCTTCGCGCGCATCAGTTGAAAATCGAGACTGTCCGTTACCTGTTTATAAGCGAGGTGCTGCGCGCGGTTCTGCATGTCGGCGATGCGCTCATAGGTCATCGGATGAGTGCGCAGATAGGCTGGCGCGTTAGACTCGTAAAATCGCGTCGCACGCTGCATGCGTTCAAAAAAGAGCGCCATTGCCTGCGCATCAAAGCCCGCTTTCTCGAGCACCTGGAAACCCACCCGATCCGCCTCCCTCTCATGATCCCGGGTGTAGTTGAGCGCCGATTGAACGGAGCTTGCACTGGCGGCGGCGATGGCCGCCTGCCCGAGGTCCGGATTAGCACGCGCCGCGAGAACGGCTACCGCGAGCGCTGCAATCGATGTTATCGCTGACTGCTTTTGCTGGGCGAGCATGCGCGCCATATGGCGCTGGGTCACGTGCGCAATCTCATGGGACACCACGCCGGCGAGTTCGGACTCGCTTTGCGCCGTGAGCATCAACCCCGCGTTGATGCCTATAAAGCCCCCCGGCAGCGCGAACGCGTTGACCTGCGGATCTTTGATCAGAAAGAAATCGAACTGCTGGCGGGAGTCAGCGCTCGCAGCAACCAGCTTGTAGCCCAGGGCGCTCAGGTAATCCGTCACCTCGGCGTCGTCCGAATAGCTCGGGTCGGCGCGGATCTCGCGCATGATGCTCTCACCGAGCCGGCGTTCGGTCTGGGGCGACATCTCGCTTTGGGACACGTCGCCCAGATCGGGCAGGCCTTGCCCGAGCGCAACCGGCAGCGCACAAAACAGCAGCGCCAATAGCTGGACGAAGGGTTTCACCTAACTATGATAATCCGAAACGAGCCTGGTTCCGTCTGCAACCGGGGCAGCACGGCGAACGAATCCAAGCCGGCGTTCAACGTAACCGCGTTTTTTTGCGATGTCTTATACTCGGCGGCTGGCGAAGTATCCGAATCTCCACGCAAAAAATTGGTAAAAAAGTGAAGACACTCACGCACTTCGATACACGCGGCCAGGCCCAGATGGTCGATGTCGGCGCCAAAGATGAAACCCATCGAATCGCGCGCGCGAGCGGCCGCATCGCTATGCAAAGCGCAACCCTTAAGATGATAACCGCGGGCACCGCCAAGAAAGGCGATGTGCTGGGCGTTGCGCGCATTGCCGCCATCCAGGGCGCCAAGCGCGCACCCGACTTGATTCCGCTCGCGCACCCGCTCGCGCTTACCCGCATCAGCGTTGAATTCACGTTCGACAAAAAACAAACGGCCGTGATGTGCATAGTGCAGGCCGAAACGCGCGGCCGCACCGGCGTTGAAATGGAAGCGCTGACCGCCGTCGCCGCCGGACTTCTCACCATTTACGATATGTGTAAAGCGGTCGATCGCGGGATGCGTATCGACGACATCTGCCTGCTCGAGAAAAAGGGGGGCAAGTCGGGGCATTGGTTGCGCAAACGCGACGCATAGAAGAAATATCTGGTGTGAAAACCTGTACAGGCGCGTGGTATCCCCAGCGTTTTCCGCCAGCAACCGTAATAGACAGCCTCGTAAAACTTGGCTAGGATGGCGTTCGTTGCAACGCCCTCGCGACGAAAAATTCGATCGGCACCCATCCGACGCGCCGCGAAGCCAAAGGAAACAATCATGCAGCAAATTCGCAGAAGACTGCTCAAGGCCATTGGCAGCGTAATACCGCTGGCGGCCGCGGCCGGCGCAGGCTTGCTGCGTGCCGGCGACGCTTTCGCAGCCACCTGGAACAAAGCCGGTTTCGACGCGAAGGCCGCCGCGGATGCCTTGAAGTCGCTGGGCGTAACCGGCGCGCAGCCGAGCAAAGACATCGTGCTGACGACACCGGATATCGCTGAGAACGGCGCGCAGGTACCAGTCACTGTCACCAGCAAAATTCCGAATACGCAGAGCATTTCAATCATAGTCGAGAAAAACCCGTTTCCACTCAGCAGCACGTATGATTTTTCCAGCGGCGCCGATGGCTACGTATCGACTAAACTTAAATTGGGTCAGACCTCGAATGTGGTTGCGATCGTCAAAGCTGACGGCAAATTTTTTACGGCGACGAAGGAAGTCAAGGTCACGATCGGCGGTTGCGGCGGTTGATCTTCGTATCGCATTTAGCAATGCCTTTCCCCACACAAGGAAACATTCATGGCTGAACCGATGAAAATTCGCGCCAAGATGGACGGTGACGCCGCCGACGTCAAAGTGCTGATGAGCCACCCGATGGAGACGGGCCAGCGCAAAAATGAAAAAGGCGACCTGGTGCCAATGCACTTTATTCAAAGCGTCATCGCGACACATAACGGCAAGCTGGTGCTTGATGCGCAATGGAGCCAGGCGGTCGCACGCAATCCGTTTCTCGGGTTTCGCGTCAAGGGCGCCAAAGCGGGCGACAAAATTACCGTGAGCTGGACCGACACGGCGGGTGATAAAGGCAGTATTGACTCAGTCGTGGCTGCTTGAGCCACGTGGTGTTGATGCCGCGCGCAGTAATTCCAGGCCGGAGTAGCGCGCATGCAAAGCGTTCGATGAGCGCTGTTCCGCTTGCCGTTGGGTTCTTGATTGCATCGCTGGGCGCGTTATGCGGCTCCAGTTTTATCAACCCGGCTTTAAGCGCTCAGCCCGCTACGGCACGAAGCGCCGCTCCGCTTGAACTTGAGAAGCCTGCGTCAGCCCGCCCATGGCAGCGCTATAAGGTCGATTCGCAAGGCTCGAGCTGGCCGCAAACTCAGTGGAACAATTTCACCAATCTGGCGAACGCCGGCGTATCACCGCCAATGCATGCCGCCCCGGCGTTCAGTTTGCCGGTTGAGGGCGACGCCGAGCGCGGACGCCTCCTGGCTTACGACCGCGCGCGCGGCGGCAGCTGCGTGGTGTGTCACATTATGGGTAAAACCACGCCCGCTCAGCCCGGCAACGTGGGGCCTGATCTGTCGACGGTAGGGGCGACGCGCGATGATCAGTTTTTGTTCAACTATGTATACGATCCGCGCATCTACAACGCCAAGAGCATCATGCCGCCGTGGGGCGCTTTTGGCGTATACCGGTTGGATGAAGTGCGCGACATTGTGGCGTTTTTAAAAACACTCAAAGAACCCTATGCGATTACCGACAAAAACGAGAATCCGAATACACGGCCGGCGCCGGTTGAAAGCCGCGACAATCTCGAACCAACCGAGAACCCCGCGATGTTCGGGCTCGACAGCGGGCGCGAGGTGTTTACGCGCAAAGGCGCCAACGGAAAATCATGCGCGGCGTGCCACTCTGCACCGGAAATCGCCTTTAAAACATGGGCGGCGCGCATGCCGCGGTATGAGCCGCGTTTACAGCGTGTGCTTGGCGTCGAAGAATTTATCACGCGGCATGCCCGCGCGACGACTGCCGACGAGATGCTGATGCAGAGCAATGACAACGTCGCCCTGTCAATTTACCTGCATAACCTCGCTAACGGGGCGGGGATAAGCCCCGACCTGTCGAGCGCGGGCGCGCGCGCTGCTCTGGCCAATGGGCAAACTTTGATGAAACGCAAGGTCGGTCAGCTCAACATGGCCTGCGTCGATTGCCACACTCGCGAGCAGCACGCAAACAAGTGGGTGCGCGGCCAATACCTCGTCGAGTCCAAAGGTACCACTGCTCATTTTCCGACCTGGCGTACCAGCCGCGGCGATATCTGGGACATTCGCAAACGCTTTCAATGGTGCAACGTATCTGTGCGCGCCAATGAATTGCCGCCTGATGCAAAGCAATATGGCGACATTGAGCTTGCGCTGGCGGCTTTGAACAAGGGCGAGAAAATTAATTCGCCCGGCATCCGCCACTAACACGGCCCGAATTGTGGCCGCCGCGCAGCACTGCGCGAGAAGCTGGCTGCTCCTAATAATATGACAATGTCGAGACGCGAGTTTCTGCACACGCTGGCAGTCGCGTCGGCAGCCGGCTTTCCGTTAGGCAGGGCGGCGCGCGCCGCGACGATTAACGATTTCTACGATCTGCATAGCTTCGGCAACAATGTGACGCTGATGCATTTCACCGATTGTCACGCCCAACTGTTGCCGAGTTACTTCCGAGAACCGAGCGTTAATATCGGCGTCGCTGCAATGGCCGGCAAACCGCCGCATCTGGTGGGCGAGGCCCTGCTCAAGCACTATCAAATTAGCCCGAATACCAGGCTCGCCCATGCGTTTACACATCTCGACTTTGAACGCGACGCGCGCGCTTACGGCGAAATCGGCGGGTTTGCCCACTTGGCGACTTTAGTAAAAAGAGTCCGGGCGCAGCGCCCGGGCGCACTGCTGCTGGATGGCGGCGATACCTGGCAAGGTTCGGCGACCGCCCTGTGGACCCGCGGCGAAGATATGGTGCAGGCGGCCAAGCTCCTCGGTGTTGATATTATGACCGGGCATTGGGAATTCACTTTAGGGGCCGCTCGCGTCAAGGAACTCGTCGAGACTCAGCTAAAAGGCAGTATCGAGTTTCTGGCGCAAAATGTTTTGACCACCGATTTCGGCGACCCGGTTTTCGCGCCGTGGGTTATGCGTGAAATTAATGGCGTTCCGATTGCCATTATCGGCCAGGCTTTCCCCTATGTGCCGATTGCACATCCGCGCCATTTCGTCAGCGAGTGGACTTTCGGCATCCAGGAAGAAAATCTGCAGAAATCCGTCGATGCGGCAGTTGCGAAAGGTGCGCACGCGGTGGTGCTCCTGTCGCATAACGGCATGGACGTGGATCTCAAGCTTGCCGGACGCGTAAGCGGTATCGATGTCATCCTCGGCGGACACACGCATGACGCGGTACCGGATCCGATTCCGGTCAAAAACCGAGGTGGCACGACCTTGGTGACGAATGCAGGATGCAATGGAAAGTTTTTGGCGGTCCTCGACCTCGACGTCAGGAACAAGCAAGTCGCGGGATATCAATACCGCCTGCTCCCGGTGTTTTCGCGAATGCTCGATGCGGACCAAGGCATGTCCGAACTCATTACGAAAGTGCGCGCGCCCTACGCGCAGAAGCTGGGCGAAAAACTCGCTGTCAGCGAAGCGTTGCTGTACCGGCGCGGCAATTTCAACGGTACCTTCGATCAGGTCATTCTCGACGCCTTGATCCAGGAAACCAATGCTGAAATTGCATTTTCACCGGGCTTCCGATGGGGAACTTCGGTGTTACCTAACGAAACAATCACGCTTGAGCACGTGATGAATCAGACAGCAATTACCTATCCGTATACGACCGTGACAGAAATGAGCGGTGAGACTATCAAGTCGGTGCTTGAAGATATCTGCGACAATTTATTTAACCCCGATCCATATTTGCAGCAAGGGGGCGATATGGTACGCACCGGCGGACTTCGATACGTATGCGATCCCACTGCCACGATCGGCAATCGCATCAGAAATATGACGTTAAACGGTAAATTAATCGAGGCCGGCAAACGATATAAGGTGGCCGGATGGGCCCCAACTGGGGAAGGCGCCAGCGGGCGGCCGGTCTGGGAGATCGTCAGCCGTTATCTGCGTGACAAGCAAGTGATCAGCGTGCCTCATCTGAATTTGCCTGAACTATCTGGCGTCAGTGATAATCCGGGAAAAGCTTAAAAGCGGCCGCGCCAAAACGACTTGCCGCATCTCAATGTCGGCACTCTGCAGGCACGTATTTCCAAGAAGCCGTCGTGGCGCCGGTTCCGCACTCCCATAGAATCCGTCTACCGGTTAATGATGGCGTCAGTATGACGGTTACATCCGTCCCGACCGAGGCTACAGATCCGAGCACCGTAATTATCCCGAGGTTGGTGACTGACCCGCCAGCCACCCGGCCGCCGGTTGCCACTGTTAAACCCGCGCCTGCGCTGCCCATGGTTCCGTCGGATACCGCTTTTTCGGTGATGCCGACCCGAAAACTGCCTGCTACCAGTAAGAGCTCTGAGACCTTCGCGCGAATTGTGTACGTGGTGTACGCAGGTAATGCAACCGCAGCCAATATGCCGATAATGGCAACCACGATCATTAGCTCAATTAACGTAAAGCCTTGCTGCAAAACCTTCATATTGCGGCTCCCTGACACATTTGCGCTACGCTCTTGTTTTGAACCAACCGTTGCATAATTATGCAAAGAAACTGAGCCCATAAAATAACAGCCCCTCGTAAAGAGGGGCTGTTGAGATCGTGCCTTAAGACTGCTTCGAGAAATTTTATATTAGTGACGGCATTCGGCCGGCACGTATTTCCACTGTGAGGAGTTAGCACTGGTCGAACACATCCAGGCAATGCGGCCACCGGCGCCCAGCGACGGCGACAACATGACCGTTACGATCGTTCCTATAGAGGCAGCGCTTCCCGCCACGGTAATGGTGCCCGTATTAGAAACGTCGCCGCCTGATACGCGACCACCGGTGCTGACCGTCAGGCCTACGCCCGCACTGGCGATCGTGCCATCTGATGCTGATTTCTCAGCGACAGTGGTTTTGAAACCGCTGGCTGCCAGCACTAATTCCGAGACTTTCGCACGAATCGTATAGTCTTGATATGCCGGCAATGCAACCGCCGCAAGAATACCAATGATTGCTACAACGATCATCAATTCGATCAGGGTAAAACCGCGTTGGATACGCTTCATACAATCTCCTTAAAAGTCACAAACTCTAAAAAAATCACAGATTCCATAAGTTGCAATCAGTTAACAGCAACTTCCATACCACAGATGCAAGGGCTTCTTTAAATTGCCTCGGATATCATTCCGGTTGCCGATTTGGTATTCAAGCGCCTGAGTTTCCCCATAACGAATCGGATATACGTCCGCAGGGAGAGGATTTACGAAGCATTGGTTTCACCATACGAGACGCAGTTCCAGGCGGCGAGCTTCTGAAACCGGCACTTCGCCTTTGAGCGACAGTATTTGACGCTGAGCGTCAGGGCGGCGCTCGATTCCGCACAGTCGGTAATAAATCACCACCGCTGTCAAGTGGCATGCGTTCCGGTTCACTTACCGCGTTGCCACCTCCGCTAATAACCCTAGCTCAACATTCCTGATCACGCCGCTCCAATCAGTTAAGCGATCCTGCCGAATCAGTTTCAAAGTTGAATACCAGGGGATGCTGGTTCCCTCATCCAGATAACGCCATTCAGCCACCGCAGGCACCATGACCCAGGCATTTTTTCCCAAAGCCCCCGCCAAATGAGCGGCCGTCGTGCATACGGTGATAACGAGATCAAGGCTTGAGATCAATGCCGCAACGTCTTCCATATCGGCATCCGAATGTGCCCATTGATGTATGACTGTGGAATGGGGAGCGCGCATCAACGTTGCAATCTCGCCGCTTACCGCCCCGTATTGCAGCGATATAAAATGTGCGCCCGATACCGACAGAATCGGCCGCAAGTCTTCTAACGGAATTGAACGTATTGCCTCTCCAGTCCCCGGCGTACCGCCACGCCATGAAATGCCGACCTTGATGCCTGGCCCGAGTTCGGCGAGCCGGGACCGCCATCCGCTGGTGCGTGCTGGATCGGCGACAAGATAACCGGCCCGCCGCGGAAAATCCGATTCTGCATTGCGCATCATGCGCGGCAAGTCCCCGCAACGCGCGCGAAAGTCGGGTGCACGCTCGCCCGACCAGTCCGGTTTCCCGGCTACCCTGTGGCGGTAAACTGTTGCTCGCGGAAAAGAGCGCGCAAATAACTTTGCCAGACGCGGATCACATTCAATGACAACGTGCTGCGCGTTCGCTAATACCTCAGGCAGGCAGGACGCAAACATAATCTGATCGCCTAAGCCCTGTTCGGCCTGGACGAGCAGGCGCTTGCCGGACAATGCCTCGCCCTGCCACCACGGATACTCATAATCCTGCCAGTGATCAACTTCAGGTATTCGCACCCGCCATGCGTATTCACGCCATCCTTGATTGAAATCGCGCCGTCTTAGATGGATGAAAGCACGCTGCAAATGGGCTTGCGCGAAGTTCGGATCAATTTCCAACGCGCGGTCGATCAGCTTTTCCGCTTGTGCGCTTTGCCCAAGATCTCCCAGCACGAGCGCTTTGTTAAGTAGCGCGTCGGCATGGTCCGGGTAAAGTGTGATGGCCGTGTCCAGCACCTCCAGCGCGTCCCGGGACGCACCCAGGTCGCGCAAAGTTAATCCCAAATTAGCCAACGCGGCCAGATGTTTTCCATCCAGTCGTAACGCGCGCTTATAACATTCGGCCGCCGCGGCAAGCTCACCGAGCATGCGCCGTGTGTTACCGAGCGCATTGTTCACATCGGCGTCGTCGCGCTTGACGCGCGCGGCTTCGAGTAGCTCCGCGGCCTTCTCAAAATGACCGCTGCGCGCCTCCACCAGCCCGAGATAAAAAGCGGTATCGCGATCTTCCGGATCAGCCGCCAGTGCTGCTTGAATACGCTCGCGGGCGGCCGCCAGTTCGCCGGCATTTAAGCTCGCAATGCCGGCCGCCGAAAAATCGCCGGCCGATGCAACTGTGCATACGACTGCGGAATTGTGCCGGGAAATATTTTTTATGAACGTCCACAACATCGTTAATGCGAAGCGAGCGCCGCTAAGTCGCGCGCAATGCGCTCGAATACGGGCTGCCACTTGCCCCGTCGGGATTGTCGCAAAAGGCGAATAGTCGGATACCACGGCATCGTCTCGCCATCTTCTCCGTAACGCCATTCGCAGTTGGCCTGCAGTAAGACCCACGTTGACTTTCCGAGCGAACCCGCCAGATGCACCAGCGCGGTTTGCACCGAAATTACGAGATCCAATTCAGCGACCAAAGCCGCCGTCTCGTCGAACGTTTCATTTGCTTCGCGCCAATCGTGTACTGGCAGCGGCTGCGCTTGCAACATTGCTGCCAGGTCAGTCGCTGCGTTGCCGTACTGCAGGCTTACGAAATGGCACCGCCTCGTTTGCAGGATTGGCAGCCATTGCGCCAGTTGCGTAGACCGGCTCGCGCCTTGTGTCGACCGCGTGCCGCCGGACCACGAAATCCCTACCTTTAAGCCCGGCCCCAAGTTACGAAGTCGATGCTTCCAGTATTCGCGCCGCGCGGGATCTGCCCGCAGATATCCGGTGACTCGAGGGAAGTCGTCAAGTCGTTTGCGAAAATGCGCCGGCAAGCTGCCCATTGCGATTTGATGGTCGACGCCAGCCGCGTGCGCAAGCGACGCAACGTTCTCTTCGTTCCCGCTCTGCGCCAGCACGGATGCACTTGGGAAAGAACGACTGAACAGCGGCACCAGCGCGGGGGCACATTCAATCAGGCAAATCCCGCCGCGCTGCATTGTGTCAGGAACACAGGACGCAAACATGATCTGGTCACCCAATCCCTGCTCTGCATAGAGCAGCAGTTTCCCGCCCTGCAGTTGCTCGCCCTGCCACTCGGTGAACGGTAAATTGCGTCTCGCATAGTTGCCGCGCGCCAACTTCCGCGCTTCGTAATCGGGCCACGCTTCGGCATAGTGGCCGAGTTTTAACCGTGCAAGCGCGCGGTTCAGGCGCGCCTCGTGCATGTCAGGATGGCCGGCCAGAAGACGTTCGCATACCTGCAGCGCTTGTCGTGTGTTCCCCTCCTGTGTAAGGACGGCACTATAGTTGCAAAGTACATCCGGTTCCGCGGGGCTTAATTCGAGCGCCGTGCGGATATGGGCGGCGCCACGCTCAAAATCGCCGGTCAGATGCGTGAGTACATAGCCGAGCGTGTTGTGAGCGGCGACGTAAGCGGGACTCAACTCAAGCGCACGTTCCAGACTTTTTATCGCGTCATCGCAATCACCGCGTTGCAGCGCCGTCAGCGCCATGTTGTAAAACGCTTGGGGAAAATGCGGCCGGAAATGGATTGCCAGTAGAAAGGCATCGGCGGCATCGTCTAGACATCCATCTCCGAAATAACTGAGCCCGACGTTATTGTGGGCGTCTGCGTCATCATGCCGATAATGCAGGGCGCGGTTAAAGCACGCGGCAGCAGTTGCAAATTCCCCCGCCGAATAAGCGGCAAGTCCCGCCTCGAATGCGGCGCGGGCGGCGATTTGCGCGTGCGCCGGCAGTGCTTCGAGCGCTGCGGGTGAATTTAAGTTTGCAGGCGTGTCCGCGCTTAATATCAGTGAGCCCAGCCAAGTGCGAATATTCATCGACGCCCGTTGCTTTTGACACGGCGCGCAAGATCATTGGCGACACGTGCGAGTAAAGTCTCCCAACTTTCGTCAAGCGCACGATGAAACAGCCGCATCGACGGGTACCATGGCATCGACACGCCGCTGCGCGGATAACGCCACTCCGGACTGGCTGGGAGCAGAGTCCATACCGGCTTGCCGAGCGCGCCCGCCAAGTGGGACACGGTACTGTCTACGCTGATGACAAGATCGAGCGCGTTGATGATGGCGGCAAGTTCGTCCAGGTCGTCAATTGCCTTGCCTAGATCGGCCACGGCCACGCGCGACTGTGCGCGAAAGCATTCGAGCTCTAAGGTGATATCACCGTATTGCAATGCATAAAATGAGGCCTGGTCGGTCTGCAGCAATGGCGCCCACAGCGGCAGTGGAACGGAGCGCGCGTATTGTCTGGACTTCAGCGTGCCGCCGCGCCATGCGATACCCACTCGCAATGGCGCACTGGATATAAGCTGCGAGTTCCAGTGCTCGACTCGCGTTGCAGCGGCCGTCAAATAGCCTGCCCGCACCCGGAATGCCGTCGGTAATCGACGAAAATAATTTGCCAATGAGCCTATCGCAATCTGGTAATCCGCCGGCGGAAATCCTGCAAGCCATCCGGCGTCATCAGTTTTTTCGCCGCCGTGCACGTGCGCAGCGGGAAAAGATCGCCTGAATAATGGCGCCAGCCGTGTATTGCATTCAATCGTGCAGTGCGCGGCGAGCGACAGAATATCGGGCAGACAAGACGCAAACATGATCTCATCGCCGAGCCCCTGTTCCGCATAGATGAGCACGCGCTTACCTTCCAGCGGCTCACCCCGCCATCGCGGCAAATTGAAATCTCTGCCGATTTCTCGACCACCGTCCAGGCGCTGTTCATAAGCCGTCCAGCCGGCCGCGTAATCGCCCTTCATCAGCAACGCATGAGCGCGATTGACCACCGCATCAAAAAAATCGGGCTGCGTCGACAGGATTTCATCGTAGCTGCTGATTGCCTCGTTTAAGCGTCCCAGATCGCGCAGCGCATGAGCGCGGCTCGCGCTTGTTTCGATGAGCTCGCCATTAATGGCGAGCGCCCGGTCAAAACAAGCGAGCGCTTCAGCAGGTTGTGCGGTCTCGATAAACGACAGGCCCAAATTATGGTGAGCCTGGACCATGTCGGGCGACAGCTGTAGCGCCGAATCAAAATGCGCGCGCGATTCCGCATATTCACCTGCCCTGTGCAACGCATACCCAAGCAGGCACAACGCGTCCGCCGATTCGGGGTCGCAAGTCGCAGCAGTGCGATAACAATCGATCGCCGCTTTCCATTCTTCGCGTGCTTTATGCACGCCGCCCAGGGTCAGCCAGGCGCCGCATCGGTTAGGGTCAACAGCCGTCGCTTGCCGGCACGCCGCAAGGGCCGCGTCCAGGCGGCCAAGCCCGGCGAGCGCCGCCCCCAGATGCTGCCAGCCGGCACCACACTCAGGCCCGAAATGAACGGCAAGCTCCAAGTAGTCAACCGCGTCCTCGAGGCGTTCCTGATCGAGATAGGCGAGCCCGAGCTCTAGATGCGCAGCCGCCAAATCATGTTTGATTTCCAACGCGCGCAGTAAACAGCGCACCGCGTCATCGTATTGCGCGAGCTCGCGCATTGCTGCGCCCTGTCGCAGCAGTTCGGTCGCGCTCACCGCAGTCTCGTTACGCACGAATCGGCTCGATCAAATAGTTAACTGCGTGCACATAGTCGAACTGGTGAGCGACGCCATAGCGATACTGCCGCAGCCACGCCTCGAAGCGTGGAATCTGCTGCCGGAATACTTCGATCATAATTTTTGGCTGCGACTTTGCAATAACCCGCGCTGCGCCGGTCAGCACTTCGAGTTCCATGCCTTCCACATCGATCTTTATGAAATCGACCTTGCCGGCAACCAACGCATCGAGCGGGGCGGACCGGACTTCCCCGGCGGCCGCATGCACGAGCCGCGTGGCGCCAAGATTCCCGACGCCTGCTCCGACGAGATCGAAATTGGCAACTAACGCAGCGACGCCGATGCCGAGCTGCGAGAGATCCGCACGAGTTACTGCGTTGGCCTTAAGGTTTTTGCGTAACAAGGCGATCGCCTCGGGGTTGGGCTCCAATACCAGGATGCTGCGCGGCTGCATGAAATGCGAGTAATAGACAACATGATTGCCTACATAAGCACCCACTTCGACGATGGCCGCGCCCTTGCCTACCCAGGTCTCGACAAAGGTTAGTTCGCCGATCTCGAAGAAACGCCCTTTAAGAAAACTGCCGTGAATCAGGTCGAACGGGTTAGCGACACTGAAGCTGAAGCGCTCGCCGCGATGAACAAATTCAGCGCGAAAATCAAGCGCCACGCAGTACGTGCGTATGACGCCTTCGACCGCCTGGCGCCGTGCGGCCGAGTTGACTGCGCGCGCACCGTCGTCCCGGCTGCTCATACGTTCGTAATAAAACGGGTGCGGAATTTTGACGCACCGGAAATGCGACCATAGACGCAGGTAATAGTCGAAATCCGAACCGCCCCCCAGGTCTGAGTTAAATACGTTCGCCAGCGCCACGACAGTTTTGACGAAATGCCCGATTTGCAAGGTATTAAGCGGATCGTTCGCAAGCAACTCGTCGATGCGCGTGATTTCCAGCAGTTGCCCCGGTCGCTCGACGCCGCCCGTTTCGTCGCCGGCAAGTTCATGGATTCCGCCCCATATCGCATCGTACTTATCGAGTTGTCCGGCAACACTCGCAAATGCGTCGGGGCTGAGCATATCGCGTGCGTCAAGAAAGAATACCCAATCGGCGCCGGCGGTGTGGGCGAGCTCAACGCCGCGAGTGCGGGCTCGTGCCGGCCCGAGTTGGCCAAGCCGATCGTCGACGTTAATGTGAACTATCTCTGCAAACGCACCCGGTGATAAGGCCGTCGCCGCTGTGACCGAGTCCTCTGTATCGAGCGCATAAAGTTCATCGCCAGGCCCTATGGGCGTAATCACGGCGCATTTCACAGGATGCTCAAGCGATGCCGAACGCGCGACAGTGCGGTATGTGCATTGCTAAATGCATACTCGAAGCGCGTTTGCATCAACGTATCGGCAGTCAAAAGTTTGATCACGCAATCAGCACCCGGCAACGCGGCCGAAACTGCCGTAGGCGTTATTAATAATGCCCGCAGCATCCGCGGCCAAGCGCATAGTGGCCCACACGTTTTCGCTGGCTCCCGCAGCGCACGTCAATTTTTCGCTGGCAGTGATAGCATCAGAATTTTCGTCGACTTTATAAAAATGGTAGCCACTCGCCCGCAGTTCTTGATCAAGATGTTCGGCAACCGGGCCGCCCTTTATCGAGATCAGAAGTTCGGGTAGCTCGCGTTGAACGTGTTGAATGACGGCCGTAATGTCGGCGGCACTTGTCTCGGCCCCGATGCGAATTAGGCCAGGCGCTACGCGATCCGACGCTGCGCGCAAAGTTATCTCTGCATCAACGTTAATTTTATCCGCGTCCAACGCACGAACATTGCGCACGTCGTTCAGAGCAAGATTCAATTGCAGGCGTGAGAAATTTCTTGTCAGCGGTTCAAAGCAGATGATGTCGGCCGCGGGCGCAGCGCGCGCCGCCAGCAGCGTGAAATATCCGGTAGATGCGCCGACGTCCAGTATCCATGTCGCGTCCCTGGCGAGGGCCTGCCACAACCTTGACGAGGCGGGCATGTATTCGCCCGTCCAGGCTATGCTTAAAGAAATCGGGTCATCGTTGTTGCTGAACAATACGAAATCGCCGCCGGCGCATCCGGCCACGTCGACGAAACCCCGGTACGGCAGGCGGGATGCGAACAAACCCACATCCCCGGTGCCCGCCTCATCGCGCGCCCGGCTGAACGCCTGCGCTTCCAGGCTGCAGCGGTTGACCGCCGCGATCGCGCGGCTGGAGTATCGCCCGAGGCCGCGCTTCGTTCGCCCGTCCGCCAGGCGGGCGGTTGCCGCAGTTCGCCACTGGTCTGCCGACGCGGCGCGCGGCCCCGACGAATGCTGATCACTGCGATTGACGGACAGCACTTCGGCGATTTTGGTGCAACGATATTGTTTCCACGCCCTGATGTAATAGTCAAAATCTTCGCCCGCGTCCATCGATTCGTCGAACGGCAGTGCAACGGCCATGCTGGTGCGCACAAAGTGGCCCATCAACAACGTCAAAAATGGATCGAGCAACAACAGTTCATCCACGGATTGCAGGGTAAGCGCCTGCGGAAAACGTATATGGCGCGCCGATTCGTCAGGCGGTTTGATTGCCATCAGGCCCCATACGGCATCAAAGTTATCCGCGTATCGCTCAAAGATCGAAAACGCGCGCGGCGTCATCAGGTCGTCGGCGTCGAGGAAAAATATCCAGTCGGCCCCCGCCTGCCGCGCCGCCTCAGCTCCGCGGTTGCGCGCCTTGCTGCGCCCCAGCGCGCCCTCACCGTCGTCGACAAAATGAAACTCAAGCTCCGAGAATGGCCCCTGATGCTCGCGCCAGGCAGCGTCAATCGATGTCCGGCAATCGCGTGCGCGCTCGACGTGGCCAGGGCCGATCGGCGTCACGGCGGCGCACTTGAGACCGCGTCCCTTCCGGCCTAACCAGTTAGCGAGTAATTTCATACCGGATTATTTTCTTGAGGCCGCTCGATGCGTCCCCGGACGAGCGCGGCATGCTGTTGCATGCGCGTAGCGCCAATCTTTAGCAGCGCAATCCAGCCGCGATAACCTTTGCGGGTCAAGGTGCGAGCACCGATCTTAATTGTCCAACCGCACTCGCCCAATCCCCGGGAGACGCCTGCCGATATAAGGTGAGCGACGGATACCAAGGGCTGGTGGCCTGATGGCGCAGCCATCGCCAGTCGGCGCTATGCGGAAGCAGGATGGAAGTCCTGCAGCCGAGCGCGCCGGCGAGATGCGCGACAGAATTATCGACGGTGATCACCTCGTCGAGCGCTTGACACAGTGCCGCCATTTCCTCCACATCGTCGAGCGCTTCGCTGAAGTTAATAATCCGGGCGCCATTCGCCGCGGCGATTTTCGTCAGGGACTCGCCACCACCGCGCTGGAGATTGATGAAGGTTAAGCGCGCCGTTGTCAGGATAGGCGCAAGGTCACCCAGTGGAATCGAGCGCAGCTCACCTCGCGTGCCGCGCGTGCCGCCGCGCCAGGCGAGGCCGACATGGCGTCCATCGGTATCCTCTTTAATTCGCTTTTTCCAGTGAGCAACACGCTGCGGATCCGCGGCGAGATACCCGGAGTGAGAGGGAAACTCGGCGCGCGTGCGGCGCAACATTCGCGGCAGGCTGCCGATCGCGCACTGCGCTTTTATCCGCGGATGAGCGGCAAGCCAGCTGCGATCACTGTCGCGTGCCGCGCCATGCACTTGAACGCGGGAAAACGAGCGCGCGAACAATGTTGCGAGTCGCGAATCGCACTCGATAACGCAGTTGATCTGGCGCGCGAGCAGATCGGGCACGCACGACGAAAACATGATTTCATCACCCAGACCCTGCTCACCATACACGAGCAAGGCAGCGCCATCAGGCAATGGTTCGCCCGACCACACCGGGTAGGGAAACTCGCGGGCTGCCGGGCCCCGGCCCAGCGCGTTGCGGATTTCGTAATCTGGCCAACCGCGCCGGTATTCACCGTTTGCCAGCAGTGCGCGACCGCGATTCCAACGGTATTCGTTTACCGCAGGTTGCGAGGCGATAAGTTTTTCATAGTGCGAAAGCGCCGCTGCCATGTCTCCTTCTTCCAGTGCAAGTCCCAGGTTGGCCTGGGCCGCTACACAAACAGGATCGATGGCGACCGCACGCTCAAAATGTCGCCGGGCATTACGCGCATCTCCGAGCCGGCTTAAATACAACAAGCCGACATTCGTGTGTGCCGCAACGTTGTCCGGCGCAAGTGCTAGTCCGCGCTCATACGCCGTGGCAGCGCCCGTCACATCGTCGCACCACGCGAGAAGCTGCGCGGACTCAAACTGGATTTGTGCATTCAATGGCGAAACCACCGCCGCATGCCGGGCATGCTCGAGTGCGGTGCGCGGGTCGCCCAATCCGCGCAGCACGCGCGCCAGACCCAGCAACGCCGCCGCATGTTCCGGCGCATGGGCTAATGCAAGGTAAAAGCAATCGCGCGCCTCAACGGTTTCATCCAGCGCAACGTGCTCCTGAGCCTGCTCGACCAGCGTCTGAGCATCGTCGGGGACAAGTTGGGCCGCGCGCTTAAACTCGCCTAACGCGCGGCTATGCAATCCCTGCGCGCGCAATGCACGCCCCAATATGACATGAGCGGCCGGGAGCTCAGCGCGCCGCATAATGGCTTTGGACGCAAGCGCCACAGCCGCGCGCGCATCGCCCCGCATCAGAGCGGAGCCCGCCTGCAGGCAGGCTCGTTCCGCCGGATCCTGCGAACTCGCAATGCTCGTCTCAAGCGTGCGTGCAAGCGCAGCGCGATCATCCGCGCCAACAAACTCCCAACCCGCGCAGAACCACGCAGATGGCCTATAGGGCAAATGCCGTATTGCGAGTGAAGTCCTAACCGCCGGGCGGTGGCCCGCCAACGACAACCACCAGTTCCTGATTGATCGTGTCAGCATGCAATGGTTCAGAGCGGACGCCGGCTGCTCATTTACGTTGCTCTACGCGCAGCATGTTTTGCAGTTCGTCGCGCCATTGCTGCGCATATTCGCAGTCGCGAAACTCGTCAAAGTACGGACCGCCGAGCGTGTAATGCACGAGCGCAGCGGCATCGCTGCGCGCGTTATAACCAACCAGGTGATTCCAGCTCGCGGGGATTTGTCCGATGAGGTCATCGTTCTCCAGCCATTTAAACTGATGCAGGTCCAGACCCGACGCGCGGTTTACATAATCAGGCGTCAACGCGCGGCACCGCGCGTTATTAAACAGCATCACGCTCGACCAGTTCTTCTTCTGATAAGCGCTTTGCGGTTGATCGAGAAACTTGACCGCTTCTTTCGGCACATGGTCGTGCTTGACTACCATAACCGCATAACGCTCGTCGCGCAGCGCATACAGACGCGCGATGTCGTCGCGCATCAGCATGTCGCAGTCCATGAATACCGACCAGCCCGCGTATTCCGACAGGAAAGGCGTGAGAAAACGCGAAAAAGAAAAATCTGTCGACTGCAAAGGATGGCGTTCGCGCGTGAGTACGCCGCTTAGCTCGCTCAACATGAGCGGCGTGACCGACACGGGCGCCGATGCGCGTCTATGTATGCTGTGGGCGAGCACGCTAAATGCGATCGCCTCACGCTCGTCGTAACCGATAAAAACCCTGATCATTGCAAGTCGCCCCCTGATAGCCGTGCGCACGCCTTTTGTTACCTCATGCGCATTTTAATTTCATCGTGCAAAGATCGCGTTACCTGGTCGATGACTGCATCCCAAATACCGGACGCAGCTTGCCTGAACAAGCGCACCGAAGGATACCAAGGCATTTCTTCTCCAGCAATTCCATAGCGCCACTCGCACCCGTATGGCGCCATTACCCAGACAGGTCTACCAAGTGCACCGCCAAGATGTATCACCGCAGTGCACACGCTGATCACGAGATCGAGTTCGGACACCAGCGCCACTGTCTGTTCGAAGTCCGTTCGCACCTCCTGCCAGCTATGCACGCGTATGCCGTTGGTCGAATGAAGGGCTAAAAGCTCGGCAGTGCAATCCGTGTACTGTAGATCGACAAAGTGCGCGTTTTCCGTTTCCAATAGAGACCGCCAGTGTTCCAGTGGCAACGAGCGTGCGAGCCGCCGCGACCTCTGCGTTCCGCCCTGCCATGAGATGCCGACCTTGAGCCCAGCACCGAGCGCAGCAAGGCGTGTCCGCCAGATCGCTGCCAACCGTGGATCCGGCTTCAAGTAACCGCTGTGGCGCGGAAAATCGGCGCGCCTGCGCCTGAAATGCAATGGCAGGCTGCCAAGCGGACACTCGAGGTCGATAGCCGTTTCTTGCACGCCGGCCGGCAGCGTTGAAGCGGGCTGAGCTGGATAGATGCGCACTTCAGGAAAGGAGCGCCGGAAAAGCGTTTCGAGCTTGGGCGAACACTCGATCAGACAGTCAGCACCCGTGGCCAGCAGATCCGGCAGGCATGACGCGAACATGATTTCGTCGCCCACGCCCTGCTCGGCGTATACGAGCAACTTGCGGCCTGCGAGCGCTTCGCCCTGCCACCGGGTGAACGCATGCGTTCGACTCGACCATTCGGGTCTTAGAACGCGCAGTTCATATTCGGGCCAGCCATGCTCGTAATCGCCGCGCGCCAGGCAAATCAGCGCCAGGTTAAAACGCGCCTCGTTGAAATCCGGCCGCAGTTCGAGCGCCTGCTCAAACTGAGTGATCGCCTCGTCTACGCCAAACCCTTCCAGGAACAATGCATTCCCCAGGTGTAAATGGGTTTCCGGCACCTGCGGCAACAATTCGACCGCGCGACGGTAGGCGGAGACCGCCTGCAACGAGCGACCCAGGTCACGCAATGTGTGTCCGAGCTGGACGTGCGCTTCGGCAAATCCCGGCCGTATTCGGATTGCCTCGGTGCAGGGGTCCAAGGCCGCCTCGCATTGACCAAGGTCACGCAAGGCTTTGGCCAGCGAGACGTAGAGTTCGGCAAGGCCCGGCTGCAATTCGATCGCGCGCCGAAATGCAACCACGGCCGCCTCGAGTTGACCGAGGGCGCACAGCGCATGACCGAGATTTATGCTGGCCGGTGCGAGGAGCGAGTCGATTGCGAGCGCGTGTTTGTAATGCTCCACGGCGCGCGCCGCATCCCGGCTTGCCGTAAAAGCGTCCGCAATATGGCAGTGAATCACGGCCGAGTCCGGCGCGAGTCTGAGCGCGCGTTGCAATAGCTCAATCGCTTCGAGTAAATTTCCCCGCGACAGGGCGGCAGTGCCGAGCAAATGGATAAGATCGACGTTGTCGGGGTCACTGCGCAGTAGTTCACGATAGACACTCTCGGCTTCGGCGGGGTGACCGCTTTTTTCGAGCGCGAGTCCGGCGAGAAGCCGGTTTGTATCGGGGAGCATAAGGGTTGCGCGCGAACCGGGACTCAATCGTGCCCGGCTCATCCAATCCCTGAGTAATTTTCCAAGCACGTTGAATCAGCCCGCGCCAACTTCACATTGCGGGTAGCGGCCCGCGGCACGGCGCCGCATCATCGAACGCTTTTCTGCGAAGTATGCAAAGACTTCGCCACCGTTTGGATAACAGCATCCCAGTCGCCGTATACGGGTTGGCGAAACACCCGCACTGACGGGTACCAGGGCATCCCGTCGTTCTTAAACCCATACCGCCACTCCGGGCTGAACGGTGCCATGACCCACACCGGTCGCCCGAGTGCCCCGCCCAGGTGTATGACAGCCGTGCATACGCTGATAACCAGATCAAGTGCTGTCACCAGCGCCGCCGTCTCCTCGTAGTCCGTCCGGATTTCATCCCAGCAATGAATCGCTACTCCACCGGCTGCTCGCTGTTCAGCGAGCTCAGCTTCGCAGTCGGTGTACTGCAGATTGATGAAATGCACACCTTTGGATTGCAGGATGGGCTGCCATGTTGACAGGGGCATGGAGCGCACAGGCTGTCGCGAGCGTGGCGTGCCGCCCTGCCATGAAATGCCAATCTTGAGCCCAGGTCCGAGCGCTGCGAGCCGGTCTCGCCAACGTTCGACACGCTGCGAGTCGGCGCATAGATAACCGCGATGGTCGGGAAAGTCCGTGTGCCCACCGCGATAGTGCAGCGGCAGGCTGCCGATTGGAATTTGCAGATTGATGCCGGCGTCGAGTGCGCGCCGGGGGAGTGCGCGATCGGCAGACATCGAGTAGACGGTGGCCTGCGGAAACGAGCGTTGAAAGAGCGGTTCGAGCTTGGGCGAACATTCGATTACGGCGTGCGCGCCGGCGGCCATGACGTCTGGAACGCACGACGAAAACATAATTTCGTCACCCAAGCCTTGTTCCGCATAAACAAGGAGCGTCCGTCCGCTCAACGCCTCACCGTTCCAGCGCGGAAATTCGGTAGGACGCATGGGCAGATCCTCGCTCGCCACCCTCAGCTCATAGTCGGGCCAACCCTTCGCGAAGTCGTGCTGCAGCAGATAGGCAAGTGAGCGATGCCAGATTGCGAGCGTGAAATCGGGTTTGAGCGCAATCGCATCGTTGTATTTCGCGATGGCTTCGTCGAGGCGGCCCAGGTCCTGAAGCACAATGCCATAATTATTCAAGAATTCGGAATCACTTTCACCTGATGCGCGGGCGCGGCCGTAATATTCGAGCGCCTGCAGAGGCCGATGCGTTTTTTGCAGCACGAGGCCGATGCATTTCAAGGCTTCGAAGTGACGCGGTGAGCGATCAAGGACGTACTCATTCAACGCCAGCGCCTCTGCATAGCGTTCGAACCCGAGATAAGAAAGTGTCAGGTTCCTCAACAGATCAGGTATGTCGGGCGCCAGTTCGTATGCACGCGAGAAATGCTTATGTACGCGCGTCTTCGCGCCAACGGTCTGCAATAAAAGCCCGAGGTTAAAATGCGCGGCCGCGTTGGCAGGATCCAGACACAACGCGCGCTCGTAGCTCGTCGTTGCCGCTGCGTGATCTTCGCGCATGAGGTATACATTGCCGCGCGCCACCTGCGCGTCTGCGCTGTCCGGGCTCAATGCGAGCGCGCGATCAAGATGAATTGCGGCGGCGGCCAGGTCGCCGCGCTCGCCGAGCAGTGCGCCCATCAGAGTGTGCGCATCCGCATTGATCGGGTCTTGCTTTAGCGCACTTTTGTAATTAGTTTCGGCGTTGATCAGGTCGCCGGCCCGCTGCAGACTATATCCGCGCCGTAGCAGTTCGTGCACAGCTACCGGTGGCGGGCGCGAGAATAAACGCGCAAATAGATTCTTCAGTATCACATTGGCTGTCGCTGGCACGCGCTTTTTGAAGCAGTTTACAGCAACCGCTCTGCTATTGACGCAGCAATCGCCCTCATTTGATAATGTAACGCATTATTTCGTAAAGAAAACTCAGGGAGTCCGGCGGTGTGACGCCTATCATCGCGCTGCGGGCAGACACGAATTGACTATGAGCGCGTTTCGCATACTCCTTTGGCCGTGGCGCAATCGTAAGCACGACATTGCCGCGGTGCCGGCGGCGCCCGATCTGCCGCAAATCACATTAGAGGAGTACGAAAAATTGTCGCCGCACCGAATCCTCCACGCGGGCGCGACTGAAGTTATCTATGCCACCCCGAACGTGTTTACGCAATGGCGGGTCGACTCGCTGTTTACCAAGGAACCCGATACGATCGAATGGATCAGCGGCTTTCAGCCTGGCGAAGTGTTCCTCGATATTGGCGCCAATGTCGGCATGTACACCATATGGGCTGCCAAAACGCGCAGCGTGCGGACTTTCGCGTTCGAGCCGGAATCGCAAAATTACGCTTTGCTCTACCGCAACATAGTCATGAACGGCCTGTCGGAAAATGTCGTAGCTTATTGCATGGCGCTCAGCGATACATCGAGTTATTCGCTGCTTCACCTGAGTCAATTTGAGCTTGGCGGGTCGTGTCATTCGTTTGGGGAGAAAGTCGATCATCACCTTGAACGCCGTGACACCAAACTATCGCAAGGCTGCGTGTCGACCACACTTGATACCTTGGTATCCGGTGGCGTGTTGCCCGTACCCAATTACATTAAGATCGATGTTGACGGAATCGAGCATAAAGTGCTGGCCGGTTCCCAAAACGTTCTGACCGACCCGCGGGTAAAATCGGTGTTGGTGGAAATAAACACTCATCTGGAGCAGCATCGCAAAATCATCGCTGATATGCAGGCGCTTGGCTTTAGCTATTCTGACGCACAAGTGGCGAAGGCGCAGCGCACCGAGGGCGCATTCGAAGGCATCGGAAACTATGTCTTCCATCGTTGAAGAACATGTCCTCTACCAGATTGCGAATGCGCCCGTTCGCGAGTATCCGTATGCGCATATTTACGTCGAAGACGTTTTTCCACCCGATTTTTACCAGGCGTTGCGCAATAATTGGCCGGACGCATCTTCTTTCGTCAGCCTGGGCGATACCGGGCGTGTGCCAAAAAACGCCTACCGCGAACGATTTGTGATGCCATTTACGCCGGCAGAGATCGACAAGCTCAATGAAAGTCGCCGCCCGTTCTGGCAGGACTTTGCGGGCTGGATTCTCACCCAGCGATTCATGACCTCGGTAATCGATAAGTTTGCGCCGCAGGTGAAAGCGCGCTTCGGAGACGACTTGTACCGGTGCGGATTCGAGGCCGATTCGCTGGTCGTCAGAGACATTACCAACTTTAATATCGGCCCGCACACCGATGCGCCTCATCGCCTGCTGTCGATGCTGTTCTATTGCCCCGACGACGATGCCTTACAGCATCTCGGCACATCCATCTACGTGCCGCGCGACCCGGCTTTCACCTGCGGCGGCGGTCCGCATCACCCGCACCGGCTGTTCCATAAAGTAAAGACGATGGTTTATAAGCCGAACACTCTTTTTGCGTTCATCAAAAACGATCGTTCGTTTCACGGCGTCGAGCCGATCGGCGACCCTGACGTGCTGCGCGATATTCTGCTATATGATGTGCGCGTATTTGCACCGGAGAAACCAGCGCCGATGCTGCAGGTGGGCCTGGGTTTAAAGATGCTGAAGCGCCTGTTCGGCGGCAAACCCCCATTAACCACTTAAATTCTGCGGAGCAAGCTTATGGCGTTATTCGGTTCGGTTTCGAGCAAAGACGTAGACGCGTTTGCCACCGGCCTCGCCGAGGACCTGTCCAAGCGTTATCCGCCCGCACTCGACAAAGGCAGTGAGCGAAAAATCTCACAAAAACGGCTAACCAGCATACTCGAGGACATTTTCGCGCGCGCCATCGAGTTCAAGCGCGAACATAAGCTCGGCGTCTATAAAAAAGCGCGTTTGGGTAATACATTCCGATGGGAATTGCAGGAAATGGGCTATAGCGAGAAATTCGTCGAAGTGGCGACCGAAGGACTCGTGGTTTATATCACCAGGAAGTAACTATTCTTCTGCTCGCGCAGTAGCGCGTTCACGTTCAAGGCACGGGGGGCGGGACATAACCGGGAACGTTTGCCAGGTTTACATCGTCGATCTGATGCTCATCCATGCACTGCTTCGCATAGGTGAGATAAACCTTTTCCCACATGAATACGTCAAACAGGTCCGGGTCGATATGTCCGTTTAGTTTAAATTTGCCCAGGATGGACAACGATTCAGACAGCGTCTTGCCTTTCTTGTAGGGCCGGTCTTTTGCTGTCAATGCTTCGAAGATGTCGGCGATACCCATGCATCGCGCCTGCACCGACATTTGATCGCGCGTAAGCCCGCGGGGATAACCTTTTCCATCCATGCGCTCGTGGTGGCCGCCTGCGTACTCCGGCACCTTCTTAAGATGCTTCGGCCACGGCAGCGCTTCAAGCATCTGGATGGTGACGTCGATGTGGTGATTGATGATCTGGCGCTCCGCCGCCGTCAAGGTGCCGGCCCGTATAGTCAGATTTTCGACTTCGTCAGCGCTGAGAAAATCTGTGTCGTTTCCCGCCACATCACGCCATCGGTACTTGGCCGAAATCTCCCTAACCCGGTCGAGGTCCTCCGGCTTCATCGCTTCGCTGCCAACATTCGAGTAACGCAAAAATTCACGATCGGCATTGATGCTTTGGAGCCGCGATTCCAATTCTCGCGCGGCAATATGGGCCGCGTCCTTGTCATTGTTTTCCTGAGCTGTAAGCCGGGTCTTCATGCAGGCTAATTCGGCGTCTCGCTTAAGCACTTCGAAGCGCGTGTCGACGAGATTGATGCGGTCGAATATGGTATGCAACTTGGTGGCTTTGTCCACGACATGCACGGGCGTCGTCACCTTGCCAC
>JANYCE010000069.1 GCA_025360445.1 Betaproteobacteria bacterium | reverse complement strand
GCGGCGCGGCGCGCGCGGCGAATGGAGCGACTGGCTCGTTAACAATTTTTACGATCTCGATTCGTTCAGCGAGAAAGGCATCATCGCGGCCACGGTGCCGATAGACAATTACCTGATGGATTTAAACAGCGGGCAGGCCTACTACCGGCCTTCCTACATGCTGGTCGCGCTGCTGCGCGGCGATCATGCCACGCATGCTTATCAAAGCGCTATTGCGCGCGTATACAGCCATTTCTACCGGCATGATTTCCGTTACCGGCACGCGGGCGCGAATTGCGCGGGGGTCAGCATCGACACCTTGCGCTCGCTGGGCTGGAACATTCCGGCCCGCGGCGCCACCAGTTATGCCAAGGCTGCCGCCGCGTATGCGTATATGGCGGTGAAGGAGATGAGCTTCGACAGCGGAAAGAAGTCGTTTGACTATCTGCGCGAGGAGCAGACGCGTCTTTACCCGGCAGTTACTTTCGACGCGGTGGGCAACGATTTGCTGCAACTCGTCGGCGCGCAGCCTGGCGCCCGGCGCGCGGCCGGCGCGTACGAAGAATTGCTGACGAACGAAGTCGAGGCGATCATCTTCGTGCGCATACCGCAGATTCCGTCGAGCCGCGCCGCCGGCACATTTCCGGTCGCGTCGATCGACGAGTATATGCAGCGCGTGCCCGTGGACAAGGCGCAGTGGAAGATAGTGCCGGTGGGTCCGCGGCCGTTCCCGGCCGAATTTGTTAACGCTAATACCGAGCCGGCGAAACAAAACAATGGCGCGCTGCCGGTCACCGCGGGACTGCTGGTCGCGGGTGTGCTGGGAGTGCGGGCGCTCAAGCGTTGGCGTGCGCGTAAGACTTATTTGAGCGTTTCATAATGGCAGATAGTCGGCACGCTCAATCCCCCACCCCGACCATCTCCCGAAGGGAGAGCGTGAGAATGGCACTAACCCGTTGTCGCGAATTAGTGAAAATCGATAAGCCATTTAATTGGAGAACCGCGGATGTCGCAGCAGAACCAGTTCGGTCTTTTGCGAGAGCGGCGTTTCCTGCCGTTTTTCGTAACGCAGTTTCTTGGCGCATTCAACGACAACGTATACAAGAATGCGCTGGTCATCATGCTCGCGTTTCATGCGGCGACGCTCACAACGATGAATTCCGGCACGCTCGTGAACCTGTGCGCGGGGCTGTTCATACTGCCGTTTTTTTTGTTTTCAGCGACTGCCGGTCAGTTGGCGGATAAATACGACAAGGCGAGCATCATCCGTTATGTGAAGTTGTTTGAAATCGGCATCATGATCGTCGGCGCGGCAGGTTTCTTGTATCAGAATCTGACGCTGCTCATCAGCGCGCTATTTCTGATGGGCCTGCATTCGACATTGTTCGGGCCCGTCAAGTATTCAATCCTGCCGCAGCATCTCGCAGCCGAGGAATTGGTCGGCGGCAACGGCCTCGTGGAAACGGGTACGTTCCTCGCGATATTAATCGGCACAGTAGTGGGCGGGCTTCTGATTGCGCAGGAGAATTCGGCGATGCTGGTGTCGGCCGCGGTGATTGGGACCGCGGTTGCGGGCTATTTCTCGAGCCGCGCAGTGCCGAGCGCTCCGCCTGCGGCGCCAGATCTCAACATCAATTGGAACGCGTTTACCGAAACCTGGGCAAACCTCAAATTCATGCGCCAAAACCGTTCGGTGTTCCTGTCGGTACTCGGCATTTCGTGGTTCTGGTTTTACGGCGCCACGCTGCTCGCGCAGTTTCCCAATTATTGCAAAGATGTGCTGGGCGGCGACGAGCACGTCGCGACGTTGATGCTGACCACGTTTTCAATCGGCGTCGGCGCCGGCTCCCTGCTGTGCGAACGCCTGTCTGGCCGCAAGGTCGAAATCGGCCTCGTGCCGTTTGGCTCGATAGGACTCACGCTGTTTGCGCTCGATCTTTTTCTCGCGAGCCCCACGGCGCTGCCCACGCAAACGATCGGCGCCGCGCAGTTTCTTGCGCACACTGCCAATTGGCGCATTCTGTTTGACCTCGTCATGATCGGCATGTTCGGCGGGTTTTATATCGTGCCGCTTTATGCATTGATTCAAAGCCGCGCAGAACGCAGCCATCAATCGCGCATCATTGCCGGTAATAACATCCTCAATGCACTTTTCATGGTGGTTTCCGCATTGCTGGCGATCATTTTGCTCAAGGCGGGGCTCACGATCCCGCAGTTGTTTCTGGTCACCGCACTGCTAAACGCTGGTGTGGCGATCTATATTTATTCGCTGGTGCCGGAATTCCTGATGCGTTTTCTGGTGTGGCTGTTAATGCACTCGGTCTATCGGCTCGAAACCGGTGGCATCGACAATATTCCAGACGAAGGACCCGCCGTTCTCGTGTGCAATCACGTGAGCTTCGTCGACGCGCTGATTATCACGGCGGCGTGCCGGCGGCCGATCCGGTTTGTGATGGACCATAATATTTTTCGCATACCAGTTCTCAATTTCATATTTCGCACCAGCAAAACCATCCCGATCGCATCGGCGAAGGAGGATCCGCGGTTGCTTGATAAAGCATATGACGACATTGCCGGCGCGCTTGCAAACGGCGACCTTGTTTGCATCTTTCCTGAGGGGCGCATCACTGATACCGGGGAGCTTTATCCGTTTCGAAGCGGCATCACCCGCATCATCGAGCGTACGCCGGTGCCGGTAATACCTCTTGGATTGCGCGGATTATGGGGAAGTTTTTTCAGCCGCAAAGGCGGCGGGGCGATGACGCGGATGTCGCATCTCGTGCCGTTTAAAAAAATCGGGCTCACTGCGGGCAATGCGGTGGCGCCTCAGGATGTGACGCCGCAGGCGTTGCAGACACTTGTTTTGGCGCTGCACACCGACGGGAAATAGCTCAGCAGGTTTACGGAATGTCTCAAGGGGAGGCGCCATGTGGTTCGCGGGATTATTAATCGGCGGTTTGATCGGTTCGTTCGGCGGTATGACGAGTGGATTTTTCGGTGCGCTGGCGGGCGCTATTGCGGGCGCATTTATCGGTTCCGCGCTGAAGACGACCACCAGTAACGATCGGTCGACTGAGCACTTTGCGGACGTCGACCGCAAAATTGCCCACATCTATAAAGCACTCGAGGATGTGAATCGGCGGCTCGTGCGATTGGAGAAACCAGGCGAGGCCGCCGCTGCGCTGGCCGCCACGCCCACCGTTTCTACGGTTACGACGGCCACCGATAATGTGGGTCGGGCGGTTGCCGTGGAAGCGCCACCCGTGGCGGTCGCGGCGCTGCCTGCTATGACGGCTCCGATGCCGGCGCCTGCCGCCCGGCTGACTGAAGCTCGGTTGAGCGTCGCTGGTGAAGACCCGCCACCGCTGCCGGTATCAGCGGCGGACGAGACGGCCACGCCGCCGGTTGCGCCGGCCGCGCCATTCGCGCGCGCCGGGGACGAGACTGCCGCGCCATCTGTAACGAGCGGGCCAAACTGGTCGCAGCGTCTTCTGTCCGGCAACATCGTCGCTAAAGCCGGTGTTCTGATTCTCTTTCTCGGGGTCGGTTTCTTCCTCAAATTCGCGTACGACCACGATATGCTGCCGGTGCCTTGGCGGCTTGCCGCGGTTGCCGCAGCTGGTATCGGCATGTTGATCAGTGGCTGGCAGCTGCGATCCAGGCGCCGGTTATACGGCCTGATTTTGCAGGGCGCCGGCGTGGGGCTCCTGTATCTCGACATATTTTTTGCGCTGCGCGTGTTCGCGCTGATACATCCCACCGTCGCATTCGGACTATTTATGGCGCTCGGCGTCGCTGCCACGCTGCTTGCAGTAAGGCAGGACGCCAAAGTGCTCGCAGTGCTCGGTCTGACCGGCGCTTTTATCGCGCCGGTGCTTGCGGGCAGCCGCGAAGGCAATCACGTGTTGTTGTTTTCG
>JANYCE010000001.1 GCA_025360445.1 Betaproteobacteria bacterium | reverse complement strand
TGCCAGGACTTTCTCAACCCCTACGTGAATTTCCATCGCCCCTGTTTCTTCGCCGAAACGCTCACCGACCCCAAGGGAAAGATACGCAAACGCTATCTGCTAAAAAACATGATGACGCCCTACGAAAAACTCAAATCACTGCCCAAGGCCAAGGACTTCCTCAAACCCGGCATCAGCTTCAAACAACTGCATTCGATCCAACCGCCATCAGCGACAACGAAGCCGCCCGCAGGCTAAACGAAGCCAGAACCAAGCTATTCCAATCCATCCACCATCGATCCAAACATGCCGCTTGATCACTCACCCCCCCCTCGTTCAGGCTCAGACCTGAATTGGAATTGACTTACTGAATGCCTGCGCGGGCACAATGCTTTAATCACTCGCACGTCTTTCACGCGGCGTGTTGCCCGGGAATTCAAGCGCAAGACGCGGAGTGCGCAGCGCCGCGCAATTGGCGAAGATGCACCAATCGCGGCGCATTCGGCGCATTCGGCGCATTCTATTTCAAACCAAGGCACGCTATCATGATTTCAATGAAAACCCCCAACCAAAGTCGGCCCAACAGTTGGTCGAACGAAGAGCGCTGGGCCGCCGTCACGCGTCGCGATAAATGCACGGACGGCACTTTTTACTATTCAGTGCGCACGACGGGCGTGTATTGCCAGCCGTCATGCCCCTCGCGGCAGGCGTTGCGCGAAAACGTCGAGTTCTACGATTCCAGCCAGGCGGCAGAAGCGGCGGGCTTTCGTCCGTGCAAACGGTGCCAGCCAACCAAAGCTCCACTTGCGGACAAGCACGCCGCTGCAATAGCCAAAGCCTGCCGCGTGCTGGAAGCGACAGATTCGTTACCGGATCTCGCGAGCCTCGCCCAACGCGCCGGCATGAGCCCGTTTCATTTTCATCGCGTGTTCAAGGCGACAACCGGTGTCACACCGAAAGCCTACGCGGCAGCGCGTCGCGCACAGCGAGTTCGCGCCGCCCTGCCCGATAGAGATACCGTGACTGCCGCGATCTACGATGCAGGCTTTAATTCGACGGGTCGTTTCTATGCGAAGTCAACCACGCTCCTCGGGATGACGCCTACGCAGGTCCGCACCGGCGGCAGCGACGCATCGATTCGATTTGCCGTCGGTGAATGTTCGCTGGGCGCGATTCTCGTGGCGGCGACCGCCAAGGGCATATGCGAAATCTCTCTTGGTGAGAAGCCCGATGGCTTGGTGCGCGAACTTCAGGAACGCTTTCCCAAAGCAAAATTCGTCGGCGGCGATCATGCGTTCGAACAGCAGGTTGCGACGGTGATCGCTTTCATTGAAGCGCCGCAACGCGGCCTCAAATTGCCGCTCGATATACGCGGCACGGCGTTTCAACAGCGCGTATGGCAGGCGCTGCAAAAAATTCCGCCGGGCTCGACTGCGAGCTATACCGAAATTGCGCGGCGCATCGGCGCGCCGGCAGCGGTGCGCGCAGTCGGCGCCGTCTGCTCGTCTAACGTCATCGCGGTGGCCATTCCCTGCCATCGCGTCGTGCGCAGCGATGGGTCGTTGTCAGGTTATCGGTGGGGCGTGGCACGCAAGCGCGCGCTGCTCGAGCGTGAAGCGAAATCCATCAAGCCGCAGATCGCCGCACATAAACGCACATAAACAAAGAATAGTCCGAACAGTTGCAAGCAGCGCCGGCAATACGCTTGGCCTGTAGCTGAAGTGCGTTAACCAGGAACCGGAAAATTCCTGAGCTGCGCCTCCATGCGGGCCAGCACGTGCTCACGCCCAATCAGTTCGAGCGTCGCATCGATTGACGGCGTTTGCGTTTCGCCCGTGAGCATCACGCGCAGCGGCATCGCGAGTCTCGGCATCTTGAGTCCATATGCAGCGATGACAGCTTTGATCGCTTCATTAATGCCTGCACGATTCCATTCGACGGCTTGCAAACGCGTATGCAAATCGGCGAGCGCCGGGCGGATTTCCGCGCTGTAATGCTGCGCGCGTAATACCGCCGACGGCGCCAGGACGCGGTAGAACATTACCGCCGCGTCGGCGAGTTCGCGCAACGTGGTCGCGCGATCCTTGAGCAAAGCAACGACATTGACCAACGGCGGACCGTCAGCAAGGCTGCAACCGTTTGCCAGGAGAAACGGTGCGGTCAACTCAGCGAGCCGGCGAAGGTCGGCTTCTTTGATGTACTGCTGATTGAGCCACGCAAGTTTTTCGGCATCGAACCGCGCCGGCGACTTGCTGATGTGCGCGAGATCGAACCATTCAACCAGTTGCTCGCCTGAAAATTTTTCTTCGTCGCCATGCGACCAGCCGAG